>NZ_JBINJF010000129.1:0-328 GCF_043951865.1 Halalkalibaculum sp. DA3122 | reverse complement strand
ATCAGATTAGGGTACAAAAACGAGTGGAAGAGACTCTAAAGGTGACTTATGTTCCCTCTTAATATGTTTACCGGACAACAGTGATTTTTAATTCTTCATTTTTCATTCCTCACTGATCATCCCCCTGCACCCCCTTCGAACATCATTTACCGCTTTTCCATCATAACTGCCACAAGGGGGGAACCCCCCGGGTTCTTCTTCCCGGTACCCCTTCGAAATTTGTTATTCGTTGGTAGAAATTTTTATTCTCCATCCGCCCTGCAGAAATTTTTGTGGAATACAGTGCCCGGAGCCGGAGCGTTAAGAAACCATTGCTGTTTGAGATCCG
>NZ_JBINJF010000128.1:0-336 GCF_043951865.1 Halalkalibaculum sp. DA3122 | reverse complement strand
CTGGCCGGCGTTGAGGTACCGGCCGGGATGCAGGGCCAATCGCTGCTTCCGCTGGTCCAGAACGAAGATGACCAGTGGCGCGATGCCCTCTACTACCACTACTATGAGTTTCCCAACGAACACATGGTAAAAAAACACTACGGCCTCCGCACCGACCGCTACAAGTTAATCCATTTCTATGATGATATCGAGGTGTGGGAACTATACGACCTGCAGGAGGATCCGATGGAGCTGAACAACCTGTACGGGCAGCCGGAATACGCCCAGCGGACGCGGGAGCTGAAAGAACGGCTGCGCGGCCTGCGGACTCAATACCGGGATACGACGGGCCCTCCG
>NZ_JBINJF010000127.1:0-348 GCF_043951865.1 Halalkalibaculum sp. DA3122 | reverse complement strand
GCGTTTTTCAGCGGATCGAGTTCAATGGTTTTAGCGGAGGTGGAGGAAACGCCACAAAAATTTCTCCGGCGGCGAATTTTTTGGTTCGTTTTTTCATCGATGAAAAAATGAACAAGGAAGGAGGATAAGGAAGCCTTAATGATAAACAGGAGATTATTTTCCCCAACCGAGGTGTCCCTTTTGGCTTGATCCAAAAGGGACCAAAAAATCAAGAAGAATTTAACTCCTCGGGGCGGAATTCGTTTGTTGTCGTTGTTTAGGTTCGTCGCCCGCCCCTCGTCAGACAGAAATTCTTCCGGTCTTGGGCATGGTGCTATAACTCGTTCAAACGATCTCCCCTTCGAAATT
>NZ_JBINJF010000126.1:0-353 GCF_043951865.1 Halalkalibaculum sp. DA3122 | reverse complement strand
TCTCATCCGGTAACGCTGAGAGCTGTCTTGCACGGTTTCTTTCTTCACGCCTGCGCTGCGTTTGCACCAGACGGCTCATAAATCCAAGGCCGGAAAGGAGGGGGAATGAAGAATGTAGATTGAAGAATAGTGAATTTCGAAGGGGTGATCGTATGAACGTGTTAAGCAATTGTTCCGATACCGGAAGAAGTGCTGTCTGACGAGGGAGCGAGCTACAAAATATACAACCTGGTCTTTCCCGGCCTTGAATGGGGTGCGGAAGCCGAAGCAGGCGGGGGTGGATGCCCTGCCGGTGAGGACTTTGATAGCGGGCAACTTGCGTTACGGACCATCAACATCCACGCCTGCACAGG
>NZ_JBINJF010000125.1:0-353 GCF_043951865.1 Halalkalibaculum sp. DA3122 | reverse complement strand
GTTTGCGGCTGTTTTGATAGCTTTTCGAATTCTCAGGTAGGTACCGCAGCGGCACAAGTTGCCATTCATTGCGGACTTGATTTCTTCGTCTGAAGGATCCGGGTTGGACTCCAGCAGGGCGGCCGCGCTCATGATCTGTCCGGCCTGGCAGTACCCACACTGGGCTACGTCATGCTCCAGCCAGGCTTGCTGCACGGGGTGCTCGCCCTCTTCCGAAAGACCTTCAATTGTTGTTACCCGCCCGTCTCCGACGGCCGAGACCGGCAGCGAGCAGGAGCGGACGGCAGCGCCGTCCAGGTGCACGGTACAGGCCCCGCACTGGGCGATGCCGCATCCGAATTTGGTGCCGGGCA
>NZ_JBINJF010000124.1:0-370 GCF_043951865.1 Halalkalibaculum sp. DA3122 | reverse complement strand
TTTCCTCCACCTCCGCTAAAACCATTGAACTCGATCCGCTGAAAAACGCGGATCTCAAACAGCAATGGTTTCTTAACGCTCCGGCTCCGGGCACTTTATTCCACAAAAATTTCTGCAGGGCGGATGAAGAATAAAAATTTCTAACAACGAATAACAAATTTCGAAGGGGTACCGGGAAAAAGAGCGCGGAGGGTTCCCCCTTGTGGCAGTTATGATGGAAAAGCGGTAAATGACGTTCGAAGGGGGTGCAGGGGGATGTTCAGTGAGGAATGAAAAATGAAGAATTAGAAATCACTGTTGTCCGGTAAACATATTAAGAGGGAACATAAGTCACCTTTAGAGTCTCTTCCACTCGTTTTTGTACCCTAAT
>NZ_JBINJF010000123.1:0-371 GCF_043951865.1 Halalkalibaculum sp. DA3122 | reverse complement strand
TGAATCAGAATCGTTTTGCCATCCTCAGACAACTCTGCGCCTTGTACGGGAACATCATCCTGGCCGGTTTGCTCTGGATTTTTCACCGACCAGTCCTCCGAGCCATACCGCTCTTTCCAGCGGTAGTTCCACTGTTTGATCATGTAGTTGCTGGCTTGGGTGGCTATTTCTGCATCCAGCTGCTGATTGAATGTAATTGCAATACCGTTGGACCGTACATTTACGGCATCCATCACAAAGCCTTCGCCGCCGGTGTAGCGGATCCGGTCGAAGGAGCCATACTTCTGGGCAAACGCATCATCCCAGCCCGTCAGCCCCGCCAGGTAGTACTGCCCGTCGGCGGGATTGATCGCCGCCCGCTGGGTGCCGCT
>NZ_JBINJF010000122.1:0-395 GCF_043951865.1 Halalkalibaculum sp. DA3122 | reverse complement strand
TCCGCCAGCAGGCGGCCGCCACCGACATCGACTACCATCCCGATCGACGGCTCGACAAGACCCTGATGGGACGCCTGCTGAGCCTAAACTTTGCCAGGAAGGCCGAGAACCTCATTATTACCGGCCCAACCGGAACCGGCAAAAGCTGGCTCGGGCAGGCGATCGGCCGCCAGGCATGTCTGATGGGCCTTAAAACCCGCTATTTTGTTACCGCCCAGTTTTTTGACGAGGCGAAACTGGCCAAACTCGAAGGCAACTGGCCCAAACTGCTGAAAAGTCTCCTAAAGACCGATCTGCTCGTTCTCGATGACTTTGGGCTGCATCCGATGGATCCGGCCGACCGGCAGTTGCTGATGGACCTGATCGAAGCCCGTCACCAGGCCACATCCACCATT
>NZ_JBINJF010000121.1:0-395 GCF_043951865.1 Halalkalibaculum sp. DA3122 | reverse complement strand
TCCGCCAGCAGGCGGCCGCCACCGACATCGACTACCATCCCGATCGACGGCTCGACAAGACCCTGATGGGACGCCTGCTGAGCCTAAACTTTGCCCGAAAGGCCGAGAACCTCATTATTACCGGCCCAACCGGAACCGGCAAAAGTTGGCTCGGGCAGGCGATCGGCCGCCAGGCATGTCTGATGGGCCTTAAAACCCGCTATTTTGTTACCGCCCGGTTTTTTGACGAGGCGAAACTGGCCAAACTCGAAGGCAACTGGCCCAAACTGCTGAAAAGTCTCCTAAAGACCGATCTGCTCATTCTCGATGACTTTGGGCTGCATCCGATGGATCCGGCCGACCGGCAGTTGCTGATGGACCTGATCGAAGCCCGTCACCAGGCCACATCCACCATT
>NZ_JBINJF010000120.1:0-445 GCF_043951865.1 Halalkalibaculum sp. DA3122 | reverse complement strand
TCCGGCTCCCAGGAATACGGGCAGCTGTATTTTACGGACCACCTGGGCGATTACGGGAAGGCGCTCTACTCCTCGCTGAATGACCGGGCGAATGCTGCCCTGCTGGTCCAGCTGGATGAAAATGTGCAGCTGGCCTACAATCCCCAGCGCATGTCCACGGTAGCCGCCTGGCAGGGGCAGCTGGACCTGAGCGAGACCAAGTACCAGCTCTACCGCGGGGAGGGCGAGCCCACCATTGACGGGCAGGAACTCAGCGGAATGGAGCGGATGCACTGGAGTTATCAGGATCGCTACGGGCAACTGAATAATCTTGTGTCCGAACGGACCCCATATCCGGATGAGTGGCTGGCCTACCACGGCCACTACCAGCATGGTGAAGACATCGTACTGTCGTACTCCATTATGGGGCGTAAGGTGTTGGAAAAGCCATCATCTCACATGCTGG
>NZ_JBINJF010000011.1:0-136522 GCF_043951865.1 Halalkalibaculum sp. DA3122 | reverse complement strand
TGAGACGCGACATGTCGCGTCTGTACTGGATTTTTCTTTGGCTTTCGCGCCCCATTCAAGGCTGGGAAGGCAGATCTACAATTATTCACTGCCCATCAAAACCAATTCTCAATTTTTCATTCCTGATTTTTAATTACTATTGCCCGGTAAAAACCGTTGGAGCTGCCTGCTAGGGGCCTTTGCAGCACCTGCTATTGTGTTGGAAGGTGGGACTGACCTTATTTCCCTTTTAAACGGGAGTACAACTCCCTCAGAACGAGGGGTTGAAGGTTTTTAAAAGCCCTCTACTACTAATCCGGGGGTGTTCATTTTTTCACCGATGAAAAAATAAACGAAAAAAATCGCCGGCGGAGGTAAACTTGACCTGAAGGGGGCGTCGCTCCGCTAAAAAAATCACAGATTTTTTCTTCACGCTCCCCTCCGCACCCTTCCGGGCGGTCAACTTTACCAAGGCCGGGAAAGCCAGGCTGCCATTTTCCGCTGCCCACCAAGACCCATTCTTCATTCTAAATTTTAAATTCATCATTTCCCTTCCGCCCTATAGAAATTTTTGTGGAGTAAAGTGCCCGGAGCCAGAGCGTAAAGAAACCATTGTTGTCTGAGATCCGCGTTTTTAAGCGGATCGAGTTCAATGGTTATAGCGGCGGCGCAGGAAACGCCACAAAAAATTCTCAGGCGGCGAGTTTTTTGGGTTCGTTTTTTCCTCGTCGAAAAAATGAACAAGAAAAGAAGCGAATAAAACTCCAAAAGAAAGAGAGACCTATTCCTATAATACAGGTGTTCCTTTTGGCTTGACCCAAAAGGAACTCAACAATCAAGGCTGGGAATGGGGCACCCGCTCCGGCCTGTACAGGCGTGGATGTTGATGGTCCGTCCCGCTGGCTGCCTGCTATCAAGGTTCTCACCGGTGCAACATCCACAACCCCCTGCGTCGGCCTCCGCGCCCCATTCAAGGCCGGTTGGCATTTATGGCCTCTTCCTCATCAGACAGAAATTCTTCCGGTAGGAGAATGGTGCTATAACTCGTTCATACGACCTCCTCCTTCGAAATTCATCTTTCTTAATTCTACATTCATCATTCCCATCCCCCGCCGGCGATTTTTTTGGTTCCTTTTTTTATCGATGAAAAAAGAACAAAGAAAAGTGATAGGGTGGCTTAATAAAACAGAAAAGTATTTCCAATTCGTTAAAAAAGAAATTGTACCATCCCATATATCAGCAGGGTGGGAATATAGGCCGACAGGCGGTCTCTCAGTTTTTGCAGCGTTCTCCTCATATGCGTTTCCACCGTTTTTATCGATATGTCGAGATAGTCCGATATCTCCCGGTAGGTGAGCCCCTCTTTTCTGTTTAGCTCGAATATTTCGCGTCCACGGGGCGGCAGGTTGGCAATCTCCGCTTTAACCGCCTCAATAAACTCCCGGTCGTCTGACTCCCTGTGATGGATTCGCTGAAAAAAATCTTCCCGCTTCTTCTTTTTGGCCTCCGATATATACCGGTCTACAATTTTTTGGTGTTTAATATAATCCAGTGCCTTGTTTCGGGCGATCTCGAATAAAAATCCTCGCAGGTGCCCGGAGGGACTCAGGTTTTTGCGATCGTCCCACACATCGGTAAAGACCTCTTGTACGATCTCTTTGGACAGCTCCTCCGAACGAACATACTTCCATATATACCGGCACAGGGGCGTGTGATACTTCAGGAAGGCGATCTCGAAGGCATACTCCTCTCCCTCGCGTATGCGCTGGATAAGTAATTTTTCCCCGTTTTTACCAGGCTTCTTCCTGCTCATCCTTTATCCCATACTATGACGGCTGTTGTGTTTGCACTGCTATCCCAAAATTAATCCCTTTTTTAAACCTACGGCTGCTGCAACCAAAGTGCTACTCTAATAATCCCGTTTTTATGTTCCGGCAGTTTTCCAACTTTTAACGGAGCAATAGCTCCCGGTTTCTCAGTAATTCCCCCCTCTTAAGGAGATCCACTCCAGCTCAACCACGAGCTGGGTGGATACTTAGGGTTTAGGGAAAAACGTTCCCTTCCAGCTACGTAGATTGTGAATCATCATGTCTCCAGAAATAATCCTGCTTCAAATTATTCTCTGACTATTCGGAAAGGGTTACGATTGAAAAGCCGGCTACCCTTACATTTTTATCCAATAAACAGAATTTTAAGTTTTCAGCAGGAGGCAAGATGCAAACTTACGGTTATTAGCTACATTCCCCTGAATAAATGTTCGTTTTTGGGCCGTATAAAAATGAACAGGGAAGGATGGTTAGAAAGCCCCAACAAGAAAATAGTAGCAGTTTTTTTAAAGAAGAGGTGTCCCTTTTGGCTTGATCCAAAAGGAACGTAAAAAATCAAGGCAGCGAATGGGGCAAACGCTGCAGCCTGTGCAGGCGTGGATGTTGATGGTCCGTCACACTGGTTGCCCGCTATCAAAGCCATCACCGGTGCAACATCCACCCCCGCCTGCTTCGGCTTCCGCGCCCCATTCAAGGCCGGAAAGGCCAATCTATATTTTTGCTCCATCTCCTCGTCAGACAAAAGTTCTTCCGGTTTCGGAATAATTGCTTAATACGTTCATACGATCACCCCTTCGAAATTCATCATTTCTAATTCTTCATTCATAATTCCCATCCCCCGCCGGCGATTTCATATGGTTCGTTTTTTCATCGATGAAAAAATGAACTTCCCTGTCATGATCTCACCGTCTCAGCTGTCCAAATTTGAAGGTCATGGTTGCGGCGATTCCGGAAAAATCACCGTCACTAAAGCCCGCCCTGCTAATGCCGTTGGTAAATCGATAGCTCAGTCCCGCTGCAATGCGGAAAAAACCGGTGATATTCAACTCGATATTGGCGCCCGGTTCAAACAGGAAGAAGGAATCTTCGCCTTCATATTCCATGTCGTTGTCCATTCTCGTACTCAAACTGCCACCGCCAACCATGGCCGACACGGTATAGTGAATGAGCCGATGCGATCGGTCGTAGAACTCCACTTCTACCCCGCCGTAACCGATATCCGTGTAATAATCGGTCCCGGGCTCGCCATAATTGGGATCGGGCACTTTGTGATCGGTGGCAAGACCGAATCCCCCGCCACCCAGCGAAATGGCACGCCCGCCCTGTTTCAGGTTGATAAGCCAGGCACCCCGGCCTCCGACCCATACGCCCGGGGTGCCCGCCACATCGCTTATCTTGATCACGGGACCTCCGAATCCGCCGTGAGATGCAACCCCGTCAAACAGCGTTTCAGTCTCCTGGCCGTGGATTTGCTGAATTGCCGATAGACTCAACAGAAGTGCGATCAATAGAACAACCTGTTTTTTCATACGTGTGTTCAGTTTTTCTATTAGCTTTTTTATTCGATCCGTATATCGCAATTACTTTTAAGAGGGCTTAACAAAACCCTCACTTATTCGTTCTGAGGGAGTTGTACCCCGGATTTCTCACGAGTATTTTGGATAGAATCATGTAACTTTATGAATGACCATAACTTATACCGTTTTTTACTGCCAAATTATCATTACAGTATGTAATAGGCTGCGAAATTGACCTTTTAGCTGCGTTGAACGTTGAGCCTGCCGGTAAATGACACAAATCGATGCGTGGCAGGCTCATTTTCTTTCGCAGAAACCTGTTACTGCTCAGCAGAGGGATCAAGAAGCGCATCAATGATGTGAACAATCCCGTTGGTGCCGGCCAGGTCGGGTTCGGTGACGACTGCATTCCCGTTGATGGTTATGGTATCCCCTTCTCGTCCAATGCTGATCTCTTTGCCGTGAACCGTCTCAATCGTTTGACCGTCGACGAGGTCATCCGCTGCTATTTTACCGGGAGCGATGTGATAGCTTAACTGGCTTTCCAGCTCCTGCGGGTCGTCGGGCAGCGACTGCTCTTCAAATACGGACTCCGGGGCCACAAAAACTGTATAGCCCTCTTCATGATCCTCCTGCAGCATCGACGCCATTTCGGCCTCCCGGATGCCCTCCTCAAAAGTCTGGAGCGCGTACCGCTTGCCAATAATATCGAATACGGGAAGAAACCGGTCCGGCAGTAACACCTGATCCACGGCGTGTACGAGTCCATTGGTAGCCTGTATATTACCTGCAATGACGGCGGTCGTATCGTTAACGTAGATACTGTCGTCAAGTACAAAATAGAGATTGCCTCCCTCCCGAGTCTCCAGCGCCTGGCGCTCTTCAAAATCGCTGCCATAGAACTCATCTTCAATGATGTGATACTCAAGAATCCCGGCCATCTGATCGTTGGAAAGGGTATCCCTCATTTCATCGGGCAAATTGTCAAATGCCTCGTTGGTCGGCGGAAATACTGTATAAGGCCCGGTACCGGTCAACACCGATTCCAGCTCCGCATCCTCAACCGCCTCTACAAAACGCTCCAGTTCGGAATAGCTCTGCGCGGTTTCCATAATATTGAGCTGCGGCTCCGAACCGGACCCACTGTTAAGATCACAGGCAGCAAAGGTTAGTATCCCCAGTATACAGGTGGCTGAATAAATATATTGTTTTATGCTTGTAACGGTAGTCATAGGTTCCCTTTTGAGTTGATTAAGATTTTACTCGTTAAATAACCGTTCAGTTATATTCCTTTTCAGGCTATTTTCACTAAATAATACACACTCGGTAAAGGGTGTAACTAACGTGAGTTCTACTGGCTTCCAGCCTTAACATTGTTTCTTAATTTCCTGGGGCAGGTCTTTAATGAGGCTGTCCTTTTCCGGGGGGATTAAGAATTAAAAATGAAGAATGAAGAATAAGTAATGATGAACAACGCCGCGTCAACCTGACGAATTTCTGTCTGACGAGGAGACAGGACAAAAAATATAAATCGGCTTTTTCGGCCGTGAATGGGGCGCGGAAGCCGAAGCAGGCGTTTGTGGATGTTCTGCCGGTGAGGACTTTGATAGCGGGCAGCCGGCGCAACGGACCATCAACATCCGCGCCTGCACAGGCTGCAGCGTGTGCCCCATTCGCCGCCTTGATTGTTGAGTTCCTTTTGGATCAAGACGAAAGGGACACCTCGGTTGGGAAAACAGCTTTTTTATTGGATACTACCTGACCAGCTGTCCCTGTTAGTTTACTCCCGGTTTCAAATTCACTTCAATGGTGGGATGGGCCTCCGGGGCGTAGATCGCATTCATCACTGTAAACGGCAACGTTACGTTGTTCCGTTTTTCTTCTGTTTTGACCAGCAGGGTTTTGGTGCTGTTGGGTTCAAGGGTGAACAGGTTCGCATCTTCGTGAAAACTGTAGGGACTTTCGTTTTTGAGTATAAATTCCGAGTGGGTGGGGTTTTTAATTACCACTTCCAGCACCGAGGTGTCGCCCCGGTACCCCGCCGACTGAAACCGGATCGACTCTTCCAACAAGGGAACAAGATACTCGGAGTGGCCGATAAAGGTATCTTTAAACCAGACTACCGTGCGTCCCTCCACCAGTGCCTCCTTAATGCTCTGCTTGGTTTCACTCTCGGCAAAAACAAGCGTAATGGACCGGTGGCCGCCGTGCGGGATATCATACTCCCAGTCCGTAAGACCATGAATATCCGAAGTGCCCATAATCGTCAGGTCATGGTCGAGTGCGATCTGCAGTGCTTCCTCCGAATAGGTCTGCACGTTGACCACCTCAATACCGTGGAGGAGCCCCTTGCTGATCAGCTGCCGGTGCATATCGCTGAGCCGGGCAATTCCGTCTTTCCGCTGGGCGGTCCAGTGCGGGTGATTCCAGAATACAAACGCGCCCTGCCGGTTGGCCTCCTCAAACGACTCCATCGCGTCATCCACCAGCAGCTTGTTGGCATCTTTTACAAATACCGCGTTCGAGTGACCGGGCGGCATATCCCGCGTAATCTCCGACCCGTTCACCACTGTCAATCCGGTATTTTCCGCGGAATTCATTGCCACTTCGTACGACCGGTTTCTGTCGGGATGCGGAATATCCTCTTCATGGGGCTGATACTCCAGGTGCTCTGTAAATGCGACTACATCGAGCCCCTCGCGCAGCGCCTCCTTCACCCGGATATCGGGCCACACGCTGCCGTCCGAAAATACGGTGTGCATGTGAAAATCTGTTTTCAACGTGTGATATCCCGGGATGTCGGGGAAGGTGATTTTTTGGTCATGCTCGTGATCATGGCCGTGGGTATGGCTGTGCCCGTGCCCATCTGTCTGGCCAAAGACAGGCAGGGCAAAGAGCGCGGAAAGAATAAGAATAGAGAAAACTTTTATAACTTTATCCATAAGAATAAAAGGTAACGTTAGGAGGTTAATTAACTATAAACAGTTTGTTAACACTGTTTTATTACCGGGTAGAGCAGAACCTTCCATTTTGTTGGGAGGTAGATTGTACTACCGCCCCTGGTGACCGTTAAAACGGGAGTACAACTCCCTCAGAACGAGGAATTGAGGGTTTCGCAAAGCCCTCTTTAACAAGTACGATTTAAATAAAATAACATAACGCGTGAAAGATAACAGCCCTATTGCCGGATCATGCTTCTTAATTTCAGATATGCAACAGGGGCGTCCGTATGTATCCCCCCGTTCTTCCAATTCTCTATTGACAGCAATATGAACTCGATCAAAAAAATTCTTGTCCTGGCAATCGCCCTGCCGGTTGTACTGGTTCCCGCTGCCGCCAGCGGACAGGTTGATCTCAACCAGCTGGAACCGGAGGAGTACTTCGATTTCTGGGTAGGCACCTGGGATCTTACCTGGGAAGCTCCCAACGGGGTGATAGAAACGGGAACCAGCACGGTTGAGAAGATCCTGGATGGCAATGTGCTGCTGGAAAACTTTGAGGCAAAATCAGGACGTTTTGCCGGTTACGAGGGAAAGAGCTTTTCGGTCTACCAGAAAACAACGGGCAAATGGCGACAAACATGGGTGGATGACAGCAGCGAGTACATCGACTTTGAAGGGGTGTTTGAAGGAAATAAACGAATATTCACCACGGAAGGTCCGGGCACAGATGGAAACCGCCTGCTGAAAAGGATGGTTTTTTACAATATTACGGACAGCTCCTTTACATGGGATTGGAAAACCTCTCCTGACAGCGGTCAGACATGGAACCTGGCCTGGCGTATCCATTACGAAAGGAAGCTGTAGTATCTCGACGGATTTTGACCAGAAATCCGTTCCTGACCGGTCCCCGGTCCTTTTTCAGGGTTGTACTATTTTATAATATATTACAGCTTCGTTTTCGGAGTGCCGCACGCTTCGATCGTGATCAAAAACCTAATCGCATTATTACATCATGACTTACCAGGAAATTACAGACGGCAACAGCCTAATAGAAAACTTCATGGACAGCACCATTAAGATTGAACAGGAAGATGTCAAGGATATACCGCTGGCCTTTCTCGCGACGGAAGATCTGAAATTTCACATCTCCTGGAAATGGCTGATGCCGGTCGTCATCAAGATTGAGGAGGACCTGGGACATACCGTCCATATCGCTGGCAATCGCTGCCAGGTGGTGGTCGATGACGACACTATTTTTGAGGCGGAAGCGGACAAAAAGCTGGAAGCCGTCTGGAAAGCGATCGTCGACTTCCTCGATGCGCAATAACGCATTGAAGGGCAAAACCGTAGTGCTTTGAATTTCTTTGTTAGCCCGGATTATTCACCAAGAAATTTAGTTGTGCACGAGGCGAAGGGGAAATGACCGCGCAAAATTGAGCTGCCGGTTATTCTCGCTATATACAATAATATCAATGTCTCAAGCTGTAATAAATTCTGTTTCGTAAATAATCCGGGTTAGCTCATTAGGTATAACGGGTTTACCAAATACCCTGGATCTAAGTTCAATTATTATAAGGAGGAGCCGTTTCGGTTTCCGGCCCCTCCTCTGTTTATCCGATTACCGTATTTGTTGCCAGACCTGGTGTTGCCTGCCCTACTTGTAGGTGACAACTCTTCCCCAGATGTCGTTGGTGCCCCATATGCCCTGGCGGGTGGTCTCAAGCTGTACAATCTGGCTGTGATCCACGAAAAGGTTCACTTCGGGACCGTAGTTTTTGATATACCACTTGAATACCCTGGGGTCGGCCGCTTCAAACATCAGCTTTTCGAGCCCCAGCCCGTTGATAAACCGGGCAGGCACTTCCACTCTCCAGGGATCGGCATTTTCTGTGATTCCCTCGGATTCAATCATCACAAGGTAGGCACCCGCATCAAGGAAACGTTTGGCCTGTTTTACGGCATAATCCACATCCTGCACTCCCTGGTTTTCGAGCGCCTCCTGCGCGGTGTCGCCGCCGGCACCAAACTGGATACCGATTTCCGGCTTGGCTTTAAGTCCGGCGGACTGCACATCCTCGATCAGCCGCAGCCAGTCGTCGGAGGGAATGGAGATAAAGCCGGTAGAAATTTCGATGATATCAAAACCGAGCTCCCTGCACTCCCCGATGTACTTTTTGACTGCGTCTCTGCCCTGCGTCACTACATACTCCATGAACCCGCCGGTGGAAACCAGCGTGCCATATTCGTGTGCCAGGTCGTTGATCTCCCGGATCTTCTCTGGATTCATAAAGGTGAAGGAGCCTCCGGCAAACTTGATGCTGTCTACATAGTTGCCGCTGGTCTCCAGGATGTCACGAAAGTACCGGGGACCAAAGTTGGAATAGTAGGCCGCACGGATTTCTGTGAGACCGCTGGTTCGCGGCTTTGTTTCACGATCGTTGCGCTTGAGCCAGTCAAATGCGATTGGATTTACCTTGAAGTCTTTGGTTTCTGTTTCCATGGTCTTTCTCCTTTTTTGCTGTTTGGTGAGTTGTTCCAAAAAATTCTGTTCAACAATTTCTGTTCCTTCATTGAATACTCGGATCTCTCCGGTGAACTGTGGCCGGCCCGTCACGAAGCTGCCACGGGGTGGACGCGGGCAAGCAGTGCGGTTAAATCAGTAACCTGGTACTGCTCAAAATTCCTGACGAGATCGACAACCTGCTCCTCCAGCTCCGGCTCCACAAAAGGGCCGGCCAGGTGGTGAAATTTTTCGCTGATGAAATCCCAGGAGGCGGGTCGCGTGTGAAACCCCTCGTAGTCATGCTTTTCGATACTCACCGCTTCCCCGTTTTTAAAGTGGATGGTGATATCGCAGGCTTCTTCGCCGGGGAAGCGGTCGGAGTATTCCTGTTTCTCGCGGACTTCCACTTTTTGCAGCAGCGACTGGATATCCCCGCGCCGGATCCGCTCAGGCTTGTACTGGGCGGGCAGGACATTGCCGTCAAGCAGCGCCGCCGAAATCATATATGGCAGGCTGTGGTCGGCCTCCTCCTTGGTCCGGATATTTTTCTTGTCTCCCTCTTCTCCGCCGCCGATGATATGGTATGCCACATCAAAGGTATTGAGCTCGATCTTCTCAATCGTATCGGGATCGATATCGTGACGCTCCCGAAGCTCGATTACCCCCTCCAGGGTCGACTGTGAATGGATCTCCGCATTGTATTTTTTGATGATGGTGGAATTCACCCGCTCCAGGTCCTCATTTCTCCAGTCGATATAAAACGGGCCGGCGATCGACTCCTCAAACCCCTTGTTGCCTTCAAAAACTTCTTCTGGCCCGGTGATTCCCCGCATCGCCAGGAAAGCGGCATGGGTTGACGTCCACCCGGCAGATGGGAAGGCCAGCCCTTTCCAGTTCGAGAGGGTTCCCGTGCGGCTCACGCGTAGCGCATTGTAGGCGGTTCCGGCAATCGCCAGCGCGTTGGCGGCCTGCGCGGCATTGAGTCCCAGTGCCGCAGAAGCGCCCGCCGCCGCGCTGTACGACCCCTGCACGGTGTGATCAAATCCTTTATCGCGGACCGGGGCTTCATCGTTCAGCCGGCACTGCACCTGGTAGGCGACGCCCAGGGCCGTCAAAAAATCTTTCCCGGAGCGATCGGCATATTCTGCGGCGGCCAGCACGCTGCCGATATTGTCTGAGGGGTGACCTGTTTCATTTTTGGCCAGGTAGCTGTCGTTATAATCCAGGTAGCGCACCAGGGCCGAATTGTAGAATGCCGCCCGGTCGGGAGCGGTCTTGCCCCCGCCGATGAGGGTGGCCAGCGGGTTGCCCCCGAAATCATCAAGCTGCGCCTTGATTCGCCGGGGCGGGGCTCCCTCCTGCGCGCCGATGGCACAGGCAAGTGAATCAAGGAGCCTTATTTTAAGCTCCCGTACTGCCTCTCCCGACAGGTCTTCAAATTTTTTTCCGGTAACGAATGTTGCCAACTCTTCAATTCGGGTCATCATTGATCCTCCGTTTATTGTTCATCGTTCACTAGCCAAGGAAGCCTTATTTAGAACGATTCTCAATAAGGGAGAGGCGATTACTGCCATCGCCTGAATCGATGAGGGTCAGCCGAAAACCTCGAGCTGGGAGGGAAGGTTGTTCAGGATTTCGCGGCGTACGACCTTGGTCAGGCGCTTTTTCTGGAAACCGCGCGGCGTGACCATGCTTATGGTGCGGGAGGGAACCGGGGGCTCAAAGCGGCGAACCATCTCTTTTCGGCGGTTGCCCATGTACATGCAGGCCAGCTCCGGCAGTAGCGTGAGTCCCCCGTTCAAATCAATAATTTTGCGAATGGTTTCCAGGGAGCCGCTGGTGTAGGTGATATTTTTTAATTTTTTGACCAGGGAGATCTCCGCTCCCGTTTCTCCACTGTCCACAAAAAGGTTACGGATCTCTTCGTGCAGGATCGTCTCCTCGAGGGGAATATCCGAGACCTTGATTTTTTCGTGAGCTGTCAACGGGTGATTCCGATCCAGATAAACCACGAATGGCTCTTTGAAGAGGGGCGTTTCGTAGGCATTTTCCCTGCGGTAGGGTGATATGATGATACCCATATCCAGGCGCCCTTCTTCGAACTGCTCTTCCATCTCCTGCAGGCCCACTTCCGAGATGAAGAGTTCCAGCCCGGGATACTTTTTTGACAGCGACTGAATAAACAATGGTACCAGGTAGGGAGCCAGGCTCTGCTGCACCGCCAACGTCAGTGAGCCGACCGGCTCGTTGTCTTTTTTCCGGGCAATTGAAATGAACTTTTCCTTTGCTTCCAGTATCTCCCGCGCCTGCTGCAACAGGTCCTCTCCTTTCATGGTGGGAACGACGGGATGGCGGGAGCGGTCAAAAATGACGATATCAAATTCCTGCTCCAGCCGCTGAATTTCCTTGCTCAGCGTAGACTGGGCGATGTCGCAATGTTCAGCAGCCTTGGTAAAATTTCGATAGGTATCGACCGCAATAATATAGTTCAGCTGATTAAAATTCATCACCCTTGGTTTACCTGGTGTTTGGGATGTTTTCTTCAGAGTTGAAGGACGTGCGTTCTATAACTTAGATGGCATCCGCCATCGGAGGTTCACTGTTGTCCAATACTGATTTCTTTCCTCCCGGTAATAATAACGCGTTTATCGGTTAAAAAATAACTCCGCTCTCTTCAGCCCGTATTTATCACGATATAGCTTGGGATAAATTTAACCTAATGGCAGGCAAAAGGTTACAATATATCTTATGACAAGATGGAACTTTTTACTAACGAGAATCTAAAGGTCCGTTTTTTGATCATTCAAAATATGAACACCCTGTTTCACCGCTTATAAATTAACCTGAGTTCGGCATAATTGTCTCAACCGGATGCCTGTTTGCCTTGAAATGGCAAGGAAACAGTCCCTCCTTGAGGAGGATGGGCCAATCGCATGGGTCTGGCGATTGGGTCGGAGGTGCAGGTATATCCTAGAATAACACCCGAGGCTGAATGAATATAAAAAACGCGGCGTCGATGTTATGTTTACCGGCGTCAAGGGGCCGGTGCGGGATATCTTCAGACGTTCCGGCCTTGACGACGTCATAGGACCCGACCAGTTCTACCTGGATATCAGTCACGCTGTGGAAAACCTTGAGGAAGAAAGCGAAGAAAAATCACACCTGGCCTGAATATCGCTCTGAATAAGAGTAACGAGGAGAAATTCTCATTCCCGTACAATGTCCAACGAGTATGTGGCTGAATGCTTCGTCTCACGCCTGGATAACCACAGTATTCAACGCATCACTGCCATTTTAAGCTATGCCAGGTTTTTCGGTATCAACGGATGCAGCTTCTTCCTTTCGACTTTTTTCCGCTAGCTCGATAGCTGATTTATATAAAACGACCCGTAAAACTTCATTTTTACCTATATCAAAATATATTTTCATATGCGATACTTCTCATAAAACGATTTATATCCCATCAGCCGGGCGGCCGGTAGTAACAGAAAATTGAGGATTTTTTGAAGCCAAACCGGAGGCCCTTCCCCGAGGTAGGAGTCAAAATACTGGTTAGACAGGGCCATCTGGAAAATCATCCGGGGAGGTTCGGCGTTTTTTTCGTCTTCGTCCATAAACCCGTAAATCTGGCTGAGGTACACAACAAATTGGGCCGGCATAATCACTTCACACACCACGGGCTCATCCGCCGGGTTCGAGGGTTTGTGGGGAACTCCCCGCGGAATGGTAATCTCTTCTCCGGGACCGAGCTTCTGCTCCTCCCCGTCCATGGTAAGTGTCAGTTCACCCGACCGGATTTTGTAGTATTCATCCCACTTGGTTTGAATATGCACCGGAGGCCCATTGGCATTAGGATTGAATGTCAACTTAAGCTGCAGGTTATCACCTTCCCGGCTCAACACCTCTAGCTTGTTTCCTCCTCTCCTGGTCTCAAAGACATCACCCGGCTCAAAATATCGCTCTGGGTCGGGTCGGGTTTCCGGGAAAATAATCAGGTGAAAGAGGTAGCCTACAGACAAGTAACTCGCGATGAATAATCCAATTCCGAGAAGTATCATCATTGATCCTGGTTTATTAGAGCTTGTATTTTTCGTAATAAGATTTGTATCCCATCAGCCTTGCCAGAGGCACAAGCAGAAAATTTTGCACTTTCTGGACCATTACCGGGGGACCCTCACCCAAATACGAGTCGAAATACGGGTTGAACATGGCCATCTGGAATATGATCTCTGGCGGCGTGGCATTATCCGGGTCTTCCTCCAGAAATCCGTAGGCCTGATTCAGATACACCACAAATTGAGCCGGCATGGCCACCCCGCTGATTACCGCAGGTTCATCAAAGGAGTTATAGGGTCTGTGGGGAGTCCCCGGCAGAACCGTAAACCGCTCTCCGGCTTCGAGCACTTTTTCTTCTCCATTCACGTGCAGATTTATCTTCCCAGATTCAATGATAAAGGTCTCTTCCCAGCCGGTATGGATGTGAAGGGGAGGCCCCTCCGAATGGGGAGCGACTTCCAGCGTGAGAATCAGATGGTCTCCTTCCTGTCTTTCAACGGTTAAGGTGGTTCCGCCTGCCTCAGAGTCGATCACATCTCCGGGTTCAAAGTAGGTTTCAATATCGGGCCTGGCTTCGGGAAAGACGATGAGGTGCAGGAAATATCCCACCGAAAGATAGCTGGCAAGAACCAGCAAAATTCCGAGTAATACTCTTTTAAGACTATCCATAACCGGGATTTCCTCTTTTTTATTGAACATAGCTCCCGGCTGGAATAAAGTATTGTAAAAATGTTACCTGCAGCTTAGCTTACGATGCTTTTCGGGGATATTTCTTGATTTCAGATAATCAGACGGGGTGAAACCGGTGTATCGTTTAAAATCCCTGATGAAATGACTCTGGTCGTAAAAACCATATTGACAGGCTATGCGGGCCCATGAAATCTGGTCTGTGTTGTCGATTTCCTTTAATACCCGGTAGATGCGGTGGATTTTCTGGTATTGCTTGATGGTAAGTCCCGCTTCTTCCTTGAAACGCTGAACCAGGTGCTTACGGGTGAAACCCGTTTTGTCGGTAAGCTGTTTGACCGTGAGCCCTGGCTTCCGGTTGAATTGATTGAGGATAAAATCGGAGATTAGTTGCGAATTATGATTGGTTTTGGGCTCTATACTCTGGAGCCATTTTTTTAAGATTTGAAAACGTTTAATCGTTGTTGGCGCTTCTTGAAGAGTTGAAATGAGGGCTTCCAACTCCCTGTCCATAATATCTTCAAGTTGCAGTACATGATCGGTAAACGATTTTTGAGGAACTCCCAGCAATTTGTAATACCCGTTTGGGGTGAACCGTATACTTATGAAATGACAGTTCCGGGGATGCCAGGCATTCACAAATTCCGTTTTGCTGCCCTGAATGGTGCACTGCTCGATAACGGCTGTTTTGCCCCTTACATTTCCCCGAATCGGCTGTGCAAGATTAATAAGAATTTCCGGGGTATTTCGCGGGTAGAGCCGCTTGGTGGTTTCCACGGCATGGCCCCGAACTTCAACGATATCCTTAATAAAACCCAGAAGAGTCGGGCTGCGGAATTTAGTAAACGCCAGGTTATGAATGGTTTTCTGCTTGAACATTACCCTCAATCATTAGTTTCCTGCTTTAATCCATTTTCCCACTTCTACGTACCTGTATTTCGGGCCAAATGCATCTTTGAATTCTTCAATCACTTCATCGCTGCTGTCGTGTCCACCCACACCTGTAATACCGATGTCCCGGGATTGTAAACGTTCAATATTATTCAAAACGTCCTCGTATTCAATCGGATTTAGCGGACCTTCGCCCGAAGCCACCAAACGCTGCATGTTCAGGCCAAGCACGTTGATCCGCCCCTCCGGTACGGGATAATGTAAATCTCCGATAATTCCATAAATGGGTTCCTCAAATACAGCTTCTGTTCTCTCAAGAATCCGGGATAGCTTCTGGTGTCCACAACCCACAATTACCACCAATCCCTTTCCTTCAAGGTTGACGGCCAGTGCCTGTTCGTCAATCCGTCCAAAATACAGTTTGCGGGGAATGGTGCCGATGCTTGCCACTCCTTCAGTAATGACGGTGGGATCAGGCGTATGAGTGGGTGAAATAGCAGGGTAGGTCATAGGGACCGGGGTAAATACATTTTTCCCACTCAGATCTTTTTGTTCGTTACCCAATGAAAAGCTTCCTTCATCCACCCATTTCTGGCCGCCCACATGGTCGAAGTGGTTATGTGAAATAAAAATTATATCAATTTCATCCAGAGAGATTTCCAGTCGGCCCATATTATATTCCAGGGGTGAAGGGCTTTCTCCATCTGCATTCTGGCCCAAATCAAATAATATGGTAGCGGAGTCTGTTTTTACCAGGTAGGAGACCCCCATCTCGGTTTTTAAATCGGGGTTTGACGTATGCCAGTTTACCAGTGGAAGAATGGATAACCTGTTGGTGCTGCCGAAATTCCGGATTTGGGGAGGCTGGTATTCCCGGTATTCTTCATTAGCCTGGGCAACCCCTTTATTATGAAAATAGAATGACACGGATATACCCCCGGTAGCCAACAGGAAAAATGCCAGAAGTGCTGCCGCCAGTATCTTAAATATTTTTACCATTGGGAATCTCCCCGAATTTTAACACTAAGTTCGGGTTCGCTAACCGGTTTCAATCAACTGCTTGCAGTTGTCAACCGACTGACGAAGATTTTTGTGCATCCGTTTTTTGATTACCAACGTTTCCACCAGCCAGCCCAGTGGACGGAAATTAGGCATTAGCTGATACTCGGTGGTGTGGAACAGCGTGCTGCTGCCGTCTCCGTTGTCTTCAACCCGCATCGTCAACGTGGCCTTGAAGTCGGATTCGCTGCACTCATGGACCTGCACGTGTGGGGCATCAAACCGGGTGACCCTCCATTCAGTTTCGGACTCTTTCGGGCCGATTTTTGAAGATTCCCGGTACACCGTTCCCTCCCGAACCGGGTTTTCCGTTGTTTCAACCAGTGATTTCATTACTACCACCCACTCCGGCGCTTTTTCAATGTCACTGATACATTCCCACACCTGTTCTTGAGATGCCTGAATATGCTTTTTGATTTCTACTCTAGGCATGAGATTCTGGTTTTGTGTGACGAATTTTGTTTTTAAACCTGGCAGGTTTACTCGTTGGAAAATCTGTGCCAGCTATAGGCTGCCATCCACAAGTAAGCGGATCCCCACAATACATTAGCCAGGATTTGAATCACATAGGACGTTTGTATCAGAAGCAGTACAAAACCTATGACGACGACTATTCCAGACCACTTTGGGAACCGTTCTTCCGCCTTCCAGATTGCTGCCGCAAACAGAATCAAACCGATGAAAGTGATGAGAAAACCGGCTCCAAACACGGGCATCAATCGGCTCACGTCGGCTACGGAAGAGGCGGCTATAATTCCTTCTAAAATCAGTTGGCCGGCTTCCGGGAACACGAAGTAGGCAAACATGAAAATGCTGACTCCAAAAAGGTCGCCGAGAATACAGAGCAACATTCCCCAAAAAGCTAACTTCTCGCGGAATGTCCCCGCCAGCCCAAGGAAAAGAGCGATTGTGCCGATGACTTCCAGCGGAACCCCGATAAGTCCTCGCGCGGCCCAAAGTCGGAAATTGTCGGTGGTTACCAGCTCAGCAAAACCTTCCGGGTCTCCGGCGGCGTTAAACATGTCTCCTTCCTGTGGAATAAGGGCATCGCCAATAGCAAAAATAAATCCGGCCAGGCCGATGAGAATCAGTCCGTATCGTATAAACCGGTTGTAGTTCTCTTTAAGACCCATGGTTTTCCTCCTTTTGTTCTACTGTATGAGGGTCATGATTGCGTTTGTATTTATTTGCCAGTGCCGTGATCCCTTCCCGGTATGTGGGATACTTTAGTGTCACAGCCAGTTTATGAGTCATTTTTTTGTTGCTGAGAATCATATCCGTTAAAAGCATCTCCCCTAAAATTTTTCCACCCAGTAATCGGAAGATAGGTGCCGGAATGCCGAAAGGTTTGGGAGCATTCATCTTTTCTGCCAAATACCGGATAAACGTGCCGAAGGCTACCGGTTCATCATCTGCGACATTAAACATTTCACCAGGCATCGGGTCATCTACCGCTTTCACATAAGCGCGGGCACAGTCCTTCACCGAAATAAATGATTTCACCTGTTTGCCGTTGCCCGGGTAGGTTGACCACTTGCCTTTGGAGATGGGCGTGGTCCAGTATTTTGCAAAGATTCCGCCGTCTCCGTACACCCCGGCGGGACGCAGAATCATCACGGGAAACTCATTTTTTTCATAGGCATCCATCAGCAGCCGCTCACCAATCACATAGGGTTTCGCCAATTCAACCGGATCGATTTCCGATTCTTCTGTTCTAGTTTCATTGCCGGAACCGTAAACAGTCATGCCGCTGGTATAAACAAAAACATTGCAGGAGGTCGCCGATTCAACCAAACTCCTGACTACCGTTTCCTGGGCACTTTTCAATTCTTTCAGATAACGCTTGCTGGGCCTGGAGGGAACCGGAATTGTGGCGGTATGAATAATTGCATCTGTTCCCTTCACTGACGAGATCCATTTTTGGGGCTCCCGCATATCCCCTACAACAGGTCGCACTCCCTTTTTGCGCAGCATATCGGTTTTTTCCAGGGAATGCGTCAGGCCGGTTACCTCATGATCTTTCTCAAGCAACAACTCCGTAACGGCTGAACCGATAAATCCTGTGGCTCCTGTAATGAAGCATTTCATAGCACAGTATTTTTTCTATATTCGAAACCCTGTCAGGTTTCACTTAATAGTTGCCTTTATCATAAAATCAAAACTAAACCTGGCAGGTTTAGTTTTTTCGCTGACATATCACTACTCTTTTTGAGAGACCAAAAGTGAAAACCCGGGCTGCTTCAGCTTTTTAAGCTTTGTTTTGGTAAAACCCGCATCCGCAAGCCACTCCTGAACCGTATCGAAGGGGTAGGAACGGCCACCCGAAAAAAGAAACAGGTTCAGTCCGGCCAGACCGGCTACCGCCCTGGCAAATTTTGATCCCTTGATTCCCGCAAATTGATCCACGATGGCCACCATCCCCCGGTTGGTGGTAGCTTTCGATAATTTTTGAAACAGTTCCTGGTTTCCCTCTGGACTCACTCCGTGAATAATGTTTCCCAAAAAAGCAAAGTCGTATCCTCCCGGAAGTTCGTCCTTTTCAAAATCCCGTTCCACGAGATCAATGCGGTCCGCCATTTCGGGATGCTCTTCCAGTGTTTTTTGAGCCTCTTTCAGACCAATTTCCCAATCCAGAACCGTGCCTTTCAACCCGTCATATTTTTCACAAAAAGCAACCGTATATAATCCGTGACTTCCTCCCACATCCAACATGGATGCGGCTCCCTCGGGCAGGTCAATTTTGCCAACCACTTCATCCACCGTGCCGGAGGCCAGCCAGCGCATGGAGGCCTGGTACCCGCGCCCCACTTCTCCGCCTTTGACGTGCTCCCAGCCATATACTCCGTTTTCCGGGGCTTCCTTGATTCCGCGCGCTACATAAGGCAGAGTGTGGGCAGCCTGGTGACGAAAATAGGGAGCCATCGTCTCCAGCAGATCTATTGGCATATCTTTGGCCATTTTGCTCAATGCGAGCTTGCCATCTTTCCGGGTCACATATCCCATCGGTTCCAGAGCCTTCACCAAGTTTTCAAGTCCCCGCTCGGAGGCGTTCATTTTTTCGGCTAAAGTTTCCAGGTTGGCCGGCTCTTCATATAAATATCTAAAAAAACCGGTTTCCATCGCTCCGATCATGGCAAAGAATTGAAACATGGGAAGGCCCATATCTGTAAGAATGCCGGGAATAGTTCCCCTGTTGATCAAAAAGCGTTCTATAAAGTTCGGTTTTAAAGGCATAACATGCTATTTAGTTGCGACTAGAAGCGTGAACCCCGGGCTCTTCCTCAATGGCTTCACCATTGAGTTTGGGAATCCAGCCCTTTTCAACCAGCCTTTTACCTCATTCACTTCATACGCCCGGCCATTGGAAAAGAGAAATAGGTTCCAGCCGATTAACGAAGCGGTGGCACGGGTAAATTGAGATCCCGATACATTATCGAATTGATCGAGGATGCCGATGGTACCCTTGTCGGTTAACTTTTCTCCCAGCCGGTTGAACAGCGCCTGATTTTGCTCCGGCCTGTTTCCGTGAATGATATTCCCTAAAAAGGCATAATCGTAACCCTCTGGAAATTCATCCTCAAAAAAATCGGCTTCCAGCGTATCGATCTGATCGGCCACGTCGGTTTCCTGCTGCAGGGTTTCCTTCGCATTTTCGATGCCGATCGGCCAGTCCAGTACCGTGGCTTTCAGTTCGGGATATTTCCGGCACATCTCCACGCAGTACAACCCGTGGCTTCCGCCAATATCCAGCATCTTTTGAGATCCTTTTGGCAACTTTATCTTTTTGGTCACCTCTTCCACCGTGGAGCGTGCCAGCCAGCGCATAGTCACCTGGTAGCTGCGCCCTATTTCACCGTCTTTTACCGAATCCCACCCGATTACCCCTTCTTCGGGAGCTTCTTTTAACGCCCGGTTGACATGCTGCAGGTTTAACAGGTTCTGTTCTTTGATAAAGGGTACCATGCCACTGAACAGATCGATCGGGATAGATTTTTTGGCATACTTTGTAAGCGAGTAGGTGTCATTCTTCTTGCTGACATATCCCAGCGGTTCGAGCACATTCAGCAGGTTTTCCAGGGCCCGTTCATTGCACCCGGTTTTGCGGGCAAGCTGTTCGAGTGCAACCGGCTCCTGCCGCAGAGTTTTGAAAAGCTCAATCTCCCCGGCTCCCAGTATGGCGCTGACTAAAAACGTGGGAATAGCCCCATCCAGGAGTAATCCCGGTATCAATCCCCATTTAATCAGCTGACGTTCGATAACGTTTGGACGTAGTGGCATGACCCCTCCCAACTATATCTAAAACATGTAATTATCCCTAACTATATAAATATTAAAATTTTACCTTTATTTCTACATTTTACCTTTATCCTTGCCAAGTTTCTCATCTGGATTAATCCATGCTTCCTCCAGCTACGCTTTCTCTCATAAAAATCTTATTTTATAATGATATGCGTACAAACGTCGTGCGACGATTTGAAATACCTGAGCTTTAAAACCGTTGGTATTTTCAGGTCGCCCGTTTCCTAGAAAAAAACATAAGTCCAATAAAAACAATTACTTAATTAGGTTTATGGATTCTCTTTATCCAAAATATGATGTCATTGTGGTAGGAGCTGGTCACGCGGGCAGCGAAGCTGCCGGGGCCGCATCCGAGATGGGAGCCAAAACGTTGCTCATTACCATGAACCTGGATGCCATCGCCAAAATGTCCTGCAATCCCGCAATTGGCGGAGTTGCCAAAGGGCAGCTGGTCCGCGAGATCGATGCCCTGGGTGGACTCACCGGCACTGTTGCAGATCAAACCGGGGTACAGTTCCGGATGCTAAACCTGAGCAAGGGTCCGGCCATGTGGAGTCCCCGCTGCCAAAGTGACCGCGCGCTTTACAGCAAAACGATGCGTATGGAGCTTGAGAAAAAGGAGAATCTTCATTTCAGGCAGGACAACGTCATTGACGTACTTACCGATGACGCGGGCAAACACGCCGTAGGGGTAAAAACACAGACCGGGCAGGTCTTCCTGGCCGACAATGTAGTGCTGACCACCGGTACCTTTGGAAACGGGCTGATGCACATCGGACTGAAAAATTTTGGCGGGGGAAGATCCGGCGAACGAGCCTCAATCGGTATTTCAGCTGCACTCGAAAAGCTGGGTTTTGAGGTGGGACGGCTCAAGACCGGTACCCCGCCCCGCCTTGACGGCCGCTCCATCAACTATGACAAACTGGAGATCCAGTATGGGGATGAAGATCCCTCACCCTTTTCGTTTATGACAAAACAACTGCCCTCCCGGGATGAACAGCTTACCTGCTGGATCGGGTATACCGACCAAAAAGTTCACGATGTGCTACGCTCCGGGTTTGACCGGAGTCCCATGTTTACCGGCAGAATTGAGTCTATAGGTCCGCGTTACTGCCCGAGCATAGAAGACAAAATCGATCGTTTTTCGGACAAAGACAGCCATCAACTATTCCTGGAACCTGAAGGGTGGGACACCTACGAAATGTACCTGAACGGGTTTTCCACCTCCCTCCCCGAGGATGTACAGTACAAGGCGCTGCAGACGATTCCCGGCTTTGAAAACGCCGTGATGCTGCGCCCCGGTTACGCCATCGAATATGATTATTTCCCGCCCTACCAGATTAAACGCAGCATGGAGACCAAAATAGTAGACGGACTCTTTTTTGCCGGACAGATCAACGGCACCACCGGCTATGAAGAGGCCGCCTGCCAGGGACTCATGGCCGGCATTAACGCCGCCCTCAGATCAAAAGAAAAGGAGCCGCTTGTCCTTAAACGATCCGAAGCTTACATCGGCGTACTGATCGACGACCTTATCACCAAGGGCACCGAGGAGCCGTACCGCATGTTTACTTCACGGGCGGAGCATCGCATCTTGCTGCGCCAGGACAATGCCGACCTTCGCCTCACAGAACTCGGCCACAAGATCGGGCTGGCCTCAGACAAACGATTTGAACAGTACCAAACCAAGAAACAAGCGATCGACCAGATACATGACCTTTTTGCGGAGTATACCGTCTACCCCGAAAAGATGGACCCGATGCTTCGGCAGCAGGGTACCTCCCAGCTCTCCCAGCCAGTCAAGGCGAAAACACTGATTCCCCGGCCCGAACTATCTATCTTTAACCTGCTCGAGGCCGACCCCCAGCTCAGGGATAAAGCAGAAAAAATAAGCACTGATGAACTCGTATTTGAACAGGTTGAAATCCAGATCAAATACGCCGGATACATCGAAAAAGAGTTTGAAATGGTAGAGGAGATGAAAGAAAAAGAGGATATGGAGATCCCGGAATCCCTGAAGTATGACAAGATCAACTCCCTTTCAACCGAAGGCCGCAACAAGCTCGACCGCATCCGCCCCGAAACCCTCGGGCAAGCGAGCCGTATTAGCGGGGTTTCTGCCAGCGACGTGGCGGTACTCATGGTATACTTGAAAAACTAACCACCTGCCTGTTTGCATGCCAACAAACACATCCTTCAATAACTTCAAATTCAAATAGTTTCACGTGGAACATCACCACATCAATCGCCAAAAGGTTTCACGTGAAACCTTTACAGCTGTTGACCAACTGATTGAGAAGTACCGCTCCCCTTTGGAGTCCTACCTCGACCGGCTTTTCTGGTGGAATGAGCGGGTGAACCTGGTCAGCCGCGACGTTTCACGTGAAACGGTCTGGGAGCATATCCGTCACTCGCTTATTTTAACGCAGTTTCCAGTGTACCGGAAGGCCGACCATGTCGTCGATGCCGGGACCGGCGGCGGACTCCCGGGAATTCCGCTGGCGATCGTGTCCCCCGAAAAATCTTTTATACTGAATGATATCGTTTCCAAAAAAGTGATGGCCATTCGCCAAATCCTCATCAATTTAGAACTTGAAAATGCCCTCTCCAAGACAGGATCTGTGCAAGAGATTCCCTTTCCCTCCTCTTCCCTTTTAATCTCCAAGCACGCATTCAAAATTGACGAGCTCTGGAATATGACGCATGACAAACCGTGGAATACAGCAGTTTTTTATAAAGGAATTGACTTCCAGCAGGAATTAAAAAGTATTGATACACCGCTGGAGGTTGACTGCTTTAGCCTTTCCCGAGGACCTGATTTTTATGATGGGAAAGGTCTTGTCATCATTAAGCGATAATCATGTTTGCTTTGGCTACAAGACCCTTTGCTTGTACACTAATAGGGCTGTTGCAAAATCCTGAATTCCTTATTCCGAGGGAGTCGTACTCCAGTTTCATTGGTTATATATGGTAGTTTTGTTCACGGTCCAGGGAGTGTTCACCATATTAAATGCAATGAATTGGAGGAATTAGCGGAAAAACCTTGTATTTAATAACCCATTTAGACTTGCAAGTTGCTGGCAGGTCATGAGTTAGCATCTGCCTGGGGAAGGCCCTATTTAGTTTATTTTAACACTTTCAATCCTGTTATAACCACCGGAAACCAATATGTCGCGCTCTTAGAGAGATTGATAAAACCTGTTACCTTTAACTCAAAAGTTACAATCTTCATCGAATAGCTTTACCGTTCAAGGTCAACTTAACATTGCAACTGGAAAACATGCAGGATACGTTAACGAGGCTTATTCAACAGTAACATGATCTCCAATTAATTTATTAATGCTACCATGGCATACCTGGCAAAATGCATTGTTTACTTGAGGCTTTGAAAAACCAGGAGTTTTGTTCAAGGCTAAAGCCTGAGCGGATTTGAAACCGCAGTTTATATCATTATAAATGAGGATTTAGCCCCCCCCAAAATGCCGGAATTGAGCAAAACAACGGTTTTGCAAAGCCCTCTACTTGTCTCCTATCACGCTTCAGCCAGACAATTCACCAGCAGTACCTTCTTTGCAGGGATCCTGAGAAAACCGTTTTTTATATCTAATTAATAAACATTTTAAATCCACAGCATGAATAGCAATGAACGCCGCATGAAGCTGATATTAATGCTTCAGCAATCCACCAAGCGACTGACCGTCAATGATATAGCCGAAAAATTTAATGTCAGCAGGCGCACGGTTTTTCGGGATTTTAACAGCCTGTCAGAGATGAACGTGCCGGTCACTTGGGATAAACACAAGGGCTACGGCATAATGCGGGGTTACAAAGTTCCCCCGCTGATGTTTACCTCGAGGGAGCTGGCTACTATATTGGTGGGACTCAATTTTGTGAAGTCGCAAGTCGACAAAACGATGGTGGAGGATGCCAGGGGCGTTGAGCTTAAAATAAAAGAGGTGCTCCCCGGGGAACTGAAATCGCTTATGGAGACGCTGGAAGAACGCACGGTTGTAGATCCATTTCTTAACTACGGACCCGAAAAAAAAGAAGGGGGTAACTGGTACCTGGTAAGTACGGCGACCTCTGAAAATAAGCAGCTTCAATTTTCGTACTTAAGCAAATCAACGGGCGAAGTAACTGAGCGGAAAATCGACCCCTACCTGCTGGTTTTCTATCGAGACCACTGGAATGTGATCGGCTGGTCCCACAAAAGAGATGATTTCCGAAATTTTGTGCTCGATCGCATGTCGCAGGTCAAAATATTGGACGAAACATTTACTCCAAAACCCGATATTGACGTAGAGGCCCTAATTTTTCGATTTGGCGGCAAATCTCATTTAATCAAGGTAGATGTATCCGAACCGGTTTTACGCCGCTTTAAAAGCAATTTACCGACAAAGATTATTAGGCAAAAAGAAATAAAACCTAATTTATTTAGGTTAGAATTTAATTTCGATAACCTGGAATTTATAAATAGCTGGTTGTTGCAATTTGGAAACAATATAAAAGTGGTGTATCCTGAAAATCTCATAGAAAAAAGAATAGATTTACTAAATAATATGATTGACAGTACCAGGTAAATAGCATCGTATCTTTTGTTCCTGATTTTCATCCACAACGCAGAAGACGATACCATTTCGAAGTTTGCTGCCCTGTGACAGCATGCTGGGTATTAAATATCCAGGTAACTCACGTTGCATCAGAATACTACAAGGCATGCAGCTTAATTCTCGTGAAGAATACAGGCTAACTATTCCCGCCCTTCCATTATTAACAAATTGCTAATTTTTTTCCTGTCAGTACACAAATCTCTTTATAGAAGCATAATCCTGCAACAATAGTTTTTTAAATCCGCTCTCCTACCTTCTCCCGTGAAGCTTGCAGCATTAGCTGTTCCCATTAAATCATTTCCAACATTCAAACATCATTCTTTTAAATAGTTAACGATACAGGACATTGTGTTATGAAAAAATATCTGCTTTCATGCTTACTCTTTCTCTCCTTTACAGCGGGAGCTCACGCTCAAGAGTTTCAGTTATCCGGTACGGTAACTGATGCAACTGCTCGCTCCCTGCCGGGGGTGAACATCATCAAAAAGGGAACTGCCAACGGCACGTCTACTGATGCCGATGGCAACTACAGCCTGACGGTTCAACCGGGTGATACGCTGGTATTTTCATTTATCGGGTATGAAACCAGGATGATCCCGGTTCTTGAACAAACGACGGTGCTGGACGTTACCCTCCATGAGTCCAGTACCGAAATAGGACAGGTTGTGGTAACGGCTCTTGGCCTATCCCAGGTGAAAGAAAAAATTGGCTACTCTACCCAACAAATTAACACTGAATCGATCACCAACACGAGCGCACAAAACCTGGGAAACTTATTCACGGGCAAGGTGGCGGGGCTATCGGTAGCCAACCCAACCGGCATGTTCTAGGAGGCACAATTTAGCCTGCGTGGCAAAGAGCCCCTTATCGTACTGGATGGCGTTCCGATAAAATCGGACCTGTTTGATATCTCCAAAAGTGACATTAAGGAGATCAACGTATTGAAGGGTACAGCCGCCTCTGCCCTCTACGGGGCCCGGGGCAAAGATGGAGCTATCCTTATTACCACAAAAGATGCCAGTACACAGGGTTTGAAAATCGACCTCACAACCAGCGCCATGGTATCAGCGGGCTATACCGTATTTCCGGAATACCAGGACCAGTACGGCAACGGTTCCAATGGGAATTACGAATTCTGGGACGGAAATGGCGGCGGAGTTGCTGACGGCGATATGATATGGGGACCAAAATTTGAGGAGGGAGTTAAAATACCACAGTGGAACAGCCCGATTCTCGACACCCAGACCGGTGAGACGATTCCCTGGTGGGGAACGGTAGAGGGTACGAAGTATGATGACAAGTCGCGATATGAGCGGGTTCCCATCGCATGGGAGTCTCACGACAATCTCAAGTCATTTATGCGCCCGGGGATCATTCCCAGTACCGATTTTTCCATCGCTTTTGGAGGTGATAAAAGTCAATACCGGTTTTCCGGAAATTATACCTACCAGCAGGGACAAGTCCCCAATACCGGGCTGAACAGGGGCGGTCTTAGCTTTGCCTCCACTTTTGAACTGAGTCAAAATATTACCCTCGAGAGCAAACTTTCTTATAACAAGGTCTATTCCCCAAACTACCCGGCGTATGGATACGGTCCGAACAACCATATCTACACCCTCCTGATCTGGCAGGGTACCGATGTAAACCCGCAGGATCTGGAGAACCATCTGTGGGTGCCGGGTCAAGAGGGTTATACCCAGGCCAACTGGAACTACGCATGGTACAATAATCCCTATTTCGGGGCGTACAATCGCAACCAGGAGTATGATTCAAACGTGTATCGCGGCCAGCTTCGCCTCGAATGGGACATTACCGAGAATCTGAGCATCCAGGGAAGATCCGCTGTGAACCAAAAAGACCGATTTGAAGACCAGGAACGCCCCAAATCATACCTGCGGTACGGCGATCCGCGCGATGGCTTTTACAAAACGTGGAATACGGCAGAGCTCCTGGCTGACAACGACCTTCGCGCCAGTTACCAACAGACCGTGACCCCATTTTTGGATATCGACATAACCGGCGGGGGAAACGTGGTGTACCAGGAGTTTGAAGAATATTATAATTCTACCGACGGCCTGATTGTGCCCGGCGTATACAGCCTGAACAACACCAAGCGAAATGTGCTGGCCTCCACGCTGGTCCGCAAAAAGTCGATCCACAGCCTGTATGCCACTGCTAATTTTGATCTTTTTGACGCATTCTACCTGAACGTGTCAGGTCGCAACGATTGGTCATCTACCCTCCCGGAGTCCAACAACTCCTACTTCTACCCTTCAGCATCACTGAGCGTAATGGCGTCAAACCTTGTGACACTACCTGACGAGATCGATTTTTTGAAATTCTATTCCTCGTGGGCGAAGGTATCAAGCGACCTGGATCCCGATTTTACCAATCCTTATCAAATTGAGACCTACTATCAAAAAGTGGGTGATTTTAACGGAAATCCACAGCTGGCCTATCCCTCCAACCTGGCCAATCCCAACATAGAACCCCAGCAGTCGATCTCCACGGAACTGGGTATTTCTGCCGGACTTTTGGATCACCGTCTCAATTTTGAGGTGACCTACTACAATATTTTGGATAAAAACCAGATCATTAACCTGCCGGTTTCGAATGCCTCCGGATTTAACAGCCGCAAGGTGAACGGTAACGAATACACCACCAACGGTTGGGAGGTTGTGGTCAATGCCGCTCCTTTTCGCAGCCCGCAATTTGGCTGGGATATTACGGCAAACTGGTACACACAAGTTCGGCGGCTGACCAGCATCTACGATGGGCAGCAGCGTTTTAACAACCTTTCAGTCGGTGAACGGGCCGACAACTACTACACCACCGGCTGGCTCAAGTCGGCCGACGGACGACTTGTACTGGATGAAGAGACCGGACTGCCCACGCAGGATCCCTATCCCCAGTTGAAAGGGCACCGAAATCCCGACTGGCGATTTGGGCTGCAGAACTCCTTCCGTCACAATAAATGGTCGCTGAGCCTCGGCGTAGATGGTGCCGTTGGCGGACTCATGCGCTCGCTTACCGTAGAAAAGATGTGGTGGGGCGGCAAACATCCGGAATCGGTAACCTGGAGAGATGAAGAATATGCGGCGGGTCACCCGGTGTACGTTCCGGAAGGGGTGAATGTAACAAACGGCGAGCTGATCCGCGATGCCAACGGGAATGTAATCAACGATACACGGGAATATAAAGAAAACACCACTGCGGTAGGCTGGCAGCAATGGGCCCAAAACTATCCATACCGGGCCGGGGTGACCCAGGATGAAAGTGAAAAATTTGCCAATATTTTTGACCGCAGTTTTATCAAGCTGCGCAGTCTTTCTCTTTCATACAACATCAGCGGACTGTTTGCAAACACCGGTATCGAAAATGCCAGCGTTACCGCATTCGGCTACAACCTGGCGATCCTGAAGTCAGCCAAAATTATAGATCCCGATTTTGGAAATGATAACGACCTGCAGGATCCCTCCACCCGCTATATCGGACTGAAAGTTGATCTATCCATATAACAGAGGTCTCAAAACCAGGAGTTTTCTCCAAGCTCAATCCCTGATTGAATTCGAAGCCGCAGCGTATACTACAGAAGTGAGAATTTCGAATGTGCAAAAATGCAGGAATTGGGCAACACAACGGTTTTACAAAAAACCTCCAATAATAATATCGTATATCACAACAGTTAAACCTTGCAAGACAATGAAACATATTCTGTTAATCGTTTTATCACTGAACCTGCTGCTCACCGCCTGCACCGACTTAAGCGTGGTAGGGGAAAATCCCAACAACGTATCCCAGGCTCCGCCTCAATTGCTGCTCACCCAGATAGCCTCCGATGCATTTCAGGTCGCCGGCAAAAACCCGCAGTATGCCAGCCGCATGATTGTAAGTACAGCAGTGGAAAATGAGATCCAGTATTACAAGTGGGGGCGGGGTAACTTTGATGATTATGACCGGCTGCGAAATATCACCAAGATGATAGAAGAGGCCAACCGGACGCAAAAGCCGGCCTATGAAGCCCTGGGAAGATTTTTTCGCGCCTATTACTTCTACAATTTAACCCTCCGGTTTGGAGATATCCCCTATTCCGACGCACTCAAAGCGGAATCAGAAGCTGTCTACGCACCGGAATATGATCTCCAGGAGCAGGTCTTCAGCGGTATCCTGGATGAGCTTCAAACAGCCGATCAGCTGCTTAATGCCGATGATATCATCGAAGGAGATATCATTTATGGAGGAGACGCCTCAAAATGGAAAAAGCTGATTAACTCCTTTCGGCTGAAGGTGCTGATCACGCTCTCTAACAAAACTGATGGCAGCACCATCGACATTGTGAGCCGGTTTGCCGATATCTATGCAAACCGTCCCCTTATGGAATCGATCGGGGATAACGGGCAACTGGAATTTTTCGACCAGATCGGCAGCCGGTACGGAGAGTTTAACGACAGCGATTACGGTTCCAGCATGTACATGGATTCCACCTTTATCAAACGGCTGCAGGACCGGGAAGATCCCCGTCTTTTTATTTATGCCGCCCAAACTAAAAATGCCAGGGAACAGGGACTCGCAATCGATGACTTCTCAGCCTATGAGGGTGGGAGACCGACCGGGCAGTACAGCTATAATGATGACAAGGCAGCGGCTGGAAATATTTCAAAGGTGGATCCCCGGTACTATTCCAACCCAACCAACGAGCCCCACGTATTGCTCGGGTACCCCGAACTTCAGTTTATCCTGGCCGAGGCCAGCGTACGGGGCTGGATCGGCGCCAGTGCAAAGGCGCATTACGAAAACGGCATCCGGGCAAGCTTCGAATTTTACAACACGTATGCCGAGAATTATGCCTCATTTCTGACAAGCCAGGCGGCAGACACTTACTTGCAAAACGGCCTGGTATCCCTGGACAATGCCGCAACCAGCGAACAGAAAATAGAGCGGATTGTCACGCAAAAATACCTGCAATCTTTTCTGCAGGGTGGATGGACCCCGTATTTTGAGCACCTGCGCACCGGGTATCCCTATTTTATGGAGCCCTCCGGCGGCGCCCCGCCCACCCGCTGGATCTACCCGCAAAGCGAATATCAAAATAATAATGCCAACGTATCGGCTGCCATTGAACGGCAATTCAGCAGCGACAACATTCGGGCTGTCCCGTGGTGGCTGAAATAAGCTGCTATTTTAGGAGCGTTAAGCTAATTTCCATAACGTGAAAGATTCCTCACTTAAATCATATATCATAAAAGAGATCTGATAATGAAATATATTAATTCACTTCCCCCTGTCCCGGCTTTAGTTCTTATCGTACTACTCGCAGGACTGGTACAACCTGTCCATGCACAGGATTCCGGGCAGGAGAAGATTTTCCTGATAACGTTAGATGGACTTCGCTGGCAGGAGCTGTTTACCGGGGCCGACCCCAAATTGATAACTCATCCGCAATACGTTTCAGACACCACGTCACTGAAAAAGAAATACTGGCGGGCCACGCCGGAAGCGCGGCGCCGTGTACTAATGCCTTTTGTATGGAACAACGTGGTGGAAATGGGTCAGATTCACGGCAATCGTCGGTACGGCAGCAAGGTTAACCTGACCAACTCCATGCTGTTCTCCTATCCCGGCTACAACGAAATCTTGACAGGGCAGGCTGACGACCAGCGGATTAACAGCAATAATAAAATTCCCAACCCGAATGTGACCATTTTGGAAGAGCTGAACCAGTCGGCTGAATACCGCGGCAGTGTAGCCGCATTCGGTAGCTGGGACGTATTCCCCTATATCATCAATGAACAGCGAAGCGGGGTGCCGGTCAATGCCGGTTTTGAGAAAGCCGCGGACGAAAACCTTACTGAGATCGAGCGGTTTTTAAACCGCATGCAGCCCCACACGCCCAGTCCATGGGGATCGGTGCGGCTCGACATGTTTACCCATAACTACGCGCTTGAATATATCAAGCGGAATCAGCCCGATATTGTGTATATCGCTTATGGAGAAACCGATGACTTTGCCCACGACGGTGACTACGATGCCTATCTTAATTCGGCTCACAGCACGGATGCATTTCTTCGGGAGCTGTGGGAGTATACCCAGTCGAATCCCTATTACAAAAACAGGACCACGTTCATACTGACCACTGACCACGGGCGCGGCACCACCCCGGTCGATACCTGGCGAAGTCACGGTTCTGACATTGAAGGAGCCGACCAGGTATGGCTGATACTTTACGGTGCCGGAATAGAGCAGACGGGTGAAATGAAGACAGAGGAGCAGCTCTACACCCCGGTTGTCGTGGATAAGATCCGGTCGATCCTGGAATAGCTCCTAATGCTCACGATAATGTATGAAAAAATAATGCAACCTGATGGCAGGCAGTATCTTACATCATACATTACCGCCTTTTGGGTTGACAGGGTGTAAAGCGCTGCGAGATTTGCCCTTCAGCTGCGTAATGGGAACATCACCGGCTCAACGTACGACGACGGTACGTCTGCACGGCCATGTTCCCTTTGCCTTGCTGAAGAATAAATTCTTGGTGAGATCAAGGCTAGCCAGGATTTAAAGCCAGAGACCGGTCATTCTATATTACCGGGCCCGCTTCCATGAGCTCCCTGCTGGCCGAGTCCCGGTATTGCCCAAAATTATTCTTGAACAGTTGGCCCAGTTTTCGAGCCTGTTTATCATAAGCAGCCGGATCATCCCAGGTGTCTCGCGGCTGAAGAATTGCTGCGGGCACATTTGGGCACTGGGTGGGAATCTCAAAACCAAACACCTCGTCACTGGTAGTCGGAACCCGTTCCAGCTCGCCCCCATGGATAGCATCAACAATAGCACGTGTATGTTTAAGGTCAATGCGGTGGCCCTCTCCATGCGGTCCGCCGGTCAGCCCGGTATTGACCAGCCAGGCGCTTGAGTTGTGGGTTCGCATCTTATCTGCCAGCATTTCTGCATACTTGCTCGGTGGCCACGCCAGGAAGGCTGCTCCAAAACAGGCAGAGAAGGTAGCTTCCGGCTCGGTTACGCCCATTTCCGTGCCGGCGACCTTTGCAGTATACCCGCTGATGAAGTGATACATCGCCTGTTCTGCGGTCAGCTTGCTTACGGGAGGAAGCACGCCGAACGCATCATAGGCCAGGAATATAATATTCTCGGGGTGACCACCGGTGCAGGGGATTTTGGCATTTTGTATATATTCGATCGGATACGAGGCCCGCGTGTTTTGCGTGATGCTGGTGTCGTCAAAATCCACCTCGCGCGTTTCAGGGTCATATCCCACGTTCTCAAGCACGGTCCCAAACCTGATGGCATCGTATATCTCAGGCTCCTTCTCCTTCGAGAGGTTGACCGTCTTGGCGTAGCATCCCCCCTCTATGTTGAACACTCCCTCCTCGCTCCAGCAGTGCTCATCATCACCAATGAGCCTGCGGCTGCTGTCAGCTGAAAGCGTGGTTTTACCGGTTCCGGAAAGACCAAAAAAGAGCGCCACGTCCCCGGAGGCCCCTTCATTGGCGGAACAGTGCATGGAGAGCACGTTTTTCCTGGGCATCAGGTAGTGCATAACCGTAAAAATTCCCTTCTTCATCTCCCCGGCATACTCGGTGCCCAGGATTATCATCTCCCCTGTTTTGAAGTTGACGTCCACGCTGGCATCCGAGGTCATCCCCTCGGTGAACCGGTTGGCGGGAAATTTACCGGCGTTATACACCACAAAATCGGGCTCCCCGAAATGGGCAAGTTCTTTTTCAGTGGGACGAATAAGCATATTGTTCATAAACAACCCGTGATAGGCGCGCCCGGCAATAATCCGGACTTTGAGCCGGTAGTCGGGAGCCCATCCCGCGAACCCGTCCACCACATAGAGCCGTTCCCGGGTATTAAGGTAGTCGGTCGCCCGCTGGCGGTTAATATTAAACGTATGCTCGTCAAGAGGAATATTTACATCTCCCCACCAGATCTCGTCTTCAAACTCATCTACGGCCACCACCCGCTTGTCGGCCGGGCTCCGCCCCGTGCGCTTTCCCGAACGGACCACCAGCGCCCCTTCATCGGTGATAGCCGATCCACTGTCGTGCCGAATCGCCTCCTCGTAAAACCGGGCTGGTACTGCATTCCTGATTATATTTGGTACGGCAATATCGTGCTTTGATAAATCCAGGTGCTGTTTGGTCATAATACCCTGTATTGATTTTAGTCGTGAATTCATTATGATGACCACACGGTATCATATTTGGTATATAGGAATTAATCATGAATATCATGTTAACACCTCCACCGGGCATCGTTTGAGATATCAATATCCACTATTCTCCGATAACGCTGTTGACGGTGAAGTGTTGAATTAGTATAAAGGAAAGATAATACACGAACTAAATACTTTTTATCTATGATACAGCGAAGATCAGTTGCCATAATCGGAACCGGAAATGTTGGCACCGCGGCGGCCTATGCCATGTTTAACCAGCGGACCGTCAGTGAAATTATACTGGTGGACCTGGACCGCGAACGGGCGCAGGGTGAAGCGATGGATCTGATGCACGGTCAGCTGTTGGTCGGAAATGTAACGGTCCGGGCAGGCAGTTATGAAGATCTGGCCGAAGCCCAGGTCGTGGTTGTAACGGCGGGAGTAGGCCAGTCATCGGCCTCGGAGTCGCGGCTTGAGCTGCTCAACAGGAATACTGAGGTATTCCGCAATATTATCGGGAAGCTGGACCAATACGCACCGGACGCCATCCTGATTATTGCCACCAATCCCGTGGATATCCTAACCTACGTCTCCCAGAAACTTAGCAGCCGACCTTCACAGCGTATTTTCGGGACCGGAACCCTGCTGGATACCGCCCGTTTTCGTGCACTCATTGGCGACTATTACGATGTGGATCCCCAATCTGTGCACGCCTACATCCTGGGCGAACACGGCGATTCAGAAGTCCCGATATGGAGCCAAGCCAACATCGGAGGCAAACCGATCCGCAACTCCGTGGTGATGAACAGGCATTTTAAACGGGAGGTGATGGAATCGATCTTTGACGACGCAAAAAATGCGGCCTACAATATTATCGAAAAGAAAGGCTACACCAACTCCGCCATCGGTGTGGTGATTGCACGTATCGTAAAGGCGATCCTGGAAGATGAGAAAAGCGTTATTCCGATCAGTGTGTACTGGGATGGAGAATACGGTATCGAAGATGTGTGCATGAGCCTGCAGTGTGTAGTGGGTAATGAAGGAGTAGTCAACCGTATCCTCCCCGAACTGGACAAGAAAGAGATCGAAGGACTTCGCAACTCGGGCCGTGTTTTAAAGGAAAACCTCCAGAGCATTGATATTTGACTTGACCTGGCTAACTTGATTACTGCAAAAGTGATTAGCCTGTATTTCTCACCAAGAAATTGATTTGAATGCAAGGCGATGGTGGAAATCGGGATCGAAACGTATCGTTATACATTGAGTGAGCGATTTCCACCATCAACGCAGCATACGAGACAATTTCGCAGCTGGCTACACACTGTAATAGTATTTTTGGTATTGAAATAAATGTAACTCACTACATATCAAAGTTTTTAAAAATTATAAAATTTTCCTCGTGAGAAATGCAGGTTTAAAGCCGCAAAGCTTGCTGAGTAAAAACAGAAAAGGCCCCCAATTAAGAGGGCCTTTTCCAATAGTTATTGGGGACCTTTGCAGAGCCTGCTATGTTGTTGGAGGTGGTTGTACCACCGACCTTATTGATCTTTAAACGGGAGTACAACGCCCTTCAAACGAAGAATTGAGGGGGTACAAAGCCCTCAACTGGTGATTGAGACCCTGCATCAGAACCCGAGATCGGCTTGATTATACCGTCTCATCCTCCTCTTCATTCACCACGCGCGTGACAGCAGCAATCTGCCCCTCTTCATCGAGGCGCATAATCCGGACGCCCTGCGTATTGCGGCCCATTGTACGGATACCGCCGCAGTTCATGCGGATTACTTTGCCCTGTTCGGTGATAATCATCAGATCATCTTTGTCTGATACCTCTTTCAGAGAGATCAGGTTGCCGGTTTTCTTGGTAACTTTCAACGTAATAACGCCTTTTCCACCCCGGCTCTGCTCGCGGTAATCTTCTACCAGCGAACGCTTGCCATATCCGTTTTCAGAGATTGCCAGTACGGTCGCTTCATGCGTATTCTTAACGACGACCATATCGACCACTTCATTGTTTTTGCCGAGATCCATCCCTTTAACGCCGGTGGTGTTTCGGCCCATATCTCGGACCTCTTCTTCGTGGAAGCGGATCGCTCTTCCCTTCTTGCTGGCAAGAATAATATTGCTCTGCCCGTCGGTAAGCGCAGCTTCGAGAAGTCCATCCCCCTCTTGTATATTAATTCCAATGATACCATCGCGGCGCGGCCGACTATAGGCTTCAAGCCTTGTTTTCTTAACCTTGCCCTGCTTGGTGGCCATGATGATATAGTTGTTGTTAATATATTCCTCATCCTCCAGCGTTTTGACCGGGACAAACGTCTTGATGGAGTCATCCTTGTCAATATCGATCAGGTTAACAATTGCGCGACCGCGCGACAGGCGCGATCCCTCCGGTATCTCGTACACCTTTAGCCAGTAGCACTGTCCTTTTTCGGTAAAGAACAGGATGTAGTTGTGGTTGGTTGCCACGAACAGGTGCTCCACATATTCATCATCGCGGGTAGAAGTGCCTTTCATTCCCTTGCCGCCCCGTTTCTGGCGCCGATACCCGCTTACGGGCATGCGCTTGATAAATCCTTTGTTGGAGATCGTAACCACTACATCCTCATCGGCGATCATATCCTCCACGCTGAAGTCATCCGCCGAGTGAATGATCTGTGTGCGACGCGAATCGCCATACCGATCTCTGAGTTCAGTGATTTCTTCCCGGATAATCGCTTTCTGGCGATCCCGATTAGACAGGATATCACGGTAATCGGCAATTTTTTCGGTAATTTCGCCGTATTCAAGATCGATTTTATCCCGCTCAAGTCCCGTCAGTTTCTGCAGCCTCATATCCAGAATTGCCTTTGCCTGGATGTCGGTCAGGGCAAACTTGCGGCGCAACTCGCGGTTCGCCTCATCAGGACTGTTTGAGCCACGGATCGTTTTAATAACCTCATCGAGGTTGTCGAGCGCAATTTTGAGTCCTTCAAGAATATGAGCACGGGCCTCCGCCTGATCCAGATCATAGATCGTGCGCCGAATAATTACATCGATGCGGTGCTCTACATAATGATGTATCAGATCCTTTAGGTTCAGCAGCTCCGGGCGCCCTTTCACCAGTGCAATATTAATGACGCCAAACGTCTGCTGCATCTGGGTATACTTATACAGCTGATTCAGGACGATGCCCGCGTTGGCATTGCGCTTCAGCACAATAACAATTCGCATTCCCTCGCGATCCGATTCATCACGAACCTCGGAGATCTCCTCGATCTTGTCGTTCTGAACCAGTTTGGCAATTTTCTGGATCAGCGTGGTTTTATTAACCTGATATGGAATTTCGGTCACCACAATCTGCTCGCGGTTGCCCCTTAGCTCCTCGGTACTGGCCCGGGCCCGCATGGTGATTTTCCCTCTTCCTGTCTCGTAGGCCTCTTTCACCCCGTCATACCCGTAGATTATTCCGCCGGTCGGAAAATCAGGCGCCTTTATGTGCTCCATCAGTTCGCTGATCTCAATATCCGGGTCATCGAGGTAGGCCAGTATCCCATCGATCACTTCTTCAATATTATGGGGCGCCATATTGGTTGACATCCCCACCGCAATACCGGACGCGCCATTGATCAACAGGTTCGGCAGCATGCTCGGCAGGACCGTCGGCTCCTGGAGCGTGTCATCAAAGTTCGGCTGGGTGTCTACCGTATCTTTGTTGAGGTCAGTGAGCATCTCTTCGGCAATGCGCTGCATGCGCACCTCGGTATACCGCATGGCCGCAGCGCTGTCACCGTCAATCGAGCCAAAGTTTCCCTGCCCGTCAACAAGCGGGTAGCGCAGGGAGAAATCCTGCACCATTCGTACAATGGTATCATACACCGCCGAATCGCCGTGCGGGTGGTATTTACCGAGCACCTCACCGACAATACGAGCACTTTTCTTATAATTTCGGTTATGAAGCATGCCCAGCTCACTCATGCCGTACAATACGCGGCGGTGAACCGGTTTTAGGCCATCCCGTGCATCTGGAAGCGCACGCGATACAATTACGGACATCGAGTAATCGATGTACGATGACCTCATCTCTTCTTCAATTGAAATAGGTACAATCTTCTCTCGGGCCATTTAGTAGATGTTTTTCAGTTTCTGGTTTGAAAATTATTTCCTTAAATACAGCAAAAACCTCCAAGGATTCAGAAACCTTGGAGGTTTCAAAATTCATACTCTACACATCAAGCGTGGCGTACTTGGCGTGGCTTTCAATAAATTCGCGCCGGGGTTGCACATCATCCCCCATCAAGCGGGAGAACAGCTTGTCGGCAGCCGCAGCGTTTTCGACCGTCACCTGCTGCAGCGTTCGGGTTTCGGGGTCCATTGTTGTTTCCCAGAGCTGCTCGGGATTCATCTCCCCAAGTCCCTTGTAGCGAGAAACGTCGAATTTATAACGCGACTTTTTATGCTCTTTGACCAGTCTGGTGCGTGTTTCTTCATCCCATGCATATTCAATATTCCCGCGACTGTCGGTAATGCGGTACAGTGGAGGCGTGGCGATATAGACGTGACCACCCTCAATAAGCGGTTTCATATAACGATAAAAGAAGGTAAGCAACAGCGTGCGAATGTGAGATCCATCCACATCGGCATCGGTCATGACAATAATTTTATGATAGCGCAGATTTTCGAGCTCAAAATCCTCTTCCGAGTGTCCCACGCCGGCACCCAGTGCCGTAATCATCGCCTGGATTTCGTTGTTCTCCAGGATACGGTTGATCTTCGCTTTTTCCACATTCAGAATTTTACCGCGCAACGGCAGTATCGCCTGGAAACTCCGGTTGCGCCCCATCTTGGCGGACCCGCCGGCCGAGTCGCCCTCCACCAGGTAAATTTCGCAGTGCTCCGGGTCGTTGATGGAACAGTCGGCCAGTTTGCCGGGCAGTCCACCACCGCTCATGGCGCTTTTGCGCTGGATAAGCTGCCGGGCTTTCCGTGCTGCTTCACGGGCTTCGGCCGCCAGGATCACCTTCTCCAAAATCTTTTTGGCGGTCTTTGGATTTCGCTCCAAATACTCATTCAGCTGATCGTACACCACAATTTCAACGGCGCTCTGTACCTCCGAGTTGCCGAGCTTTGTTTTTGTCTGGCCTTCAAATTGCGGTTCAGGCACCTTCACACTCAGTACCGCCGTCATTCCTTCGCGGAAATCTTCGCCGGAAACACTGAATTTCCCTTTCAGCAGGTTGTTATCCTCGGCATAACGCTTTAACGAACGGGTAAGCGCACGACGAAAGCCGGAAATATGCGTACCGCCCTCGCGCGTGTTAATATTATTAACGTAGGAGTGGACATTCTCGGCATATGAATCGTTGTAATGGATCGCCAGCTCCACCGGGACCATATCAACCTCGCCCTGGATGTAGATCGGTTCTGCCATTAATGACTCCCGCTCTTCATCGAGGTAGCTGACAAAATCCTTTACCCCGCCTTCGTAGTGGAACGTATCCTCGATAATATCTTCAGGGTCGCGATCATCGCGCAGATATACGGTAATCTCCGGGTTCAGGAACGCCAACTCCCGCATCCGGTCCGCAATAATATCGTACTTGAATTCCAGGCTCTGGGTGAAAATTTCGGGATCCGGCATAAAGGTAATGATGGTACCGGTTTTATCTGTTTTTCCCGTCTCCTTCAGCGGTTCAAGTACGCCCCCTTTGGCAAACTTCATTTCATAGACTTTTCCATCGCGGTGCACCTCGGCGTGAAAGCCTGAAGAAAGGGCATTCACGCAGCTGACCCCCACCCCGTGAAGTCCACCGGAAACCTTGTATACATTCTTGTCAAATTTACCGCCGGCGTGCAGCTTGGTCAGTACCACCTCAACGGCAGGTATGCCCAGCTTGGGATGCTCATCCACCGGGATGCCGCGGCCATTATCCGAAATGGTGATCGATCCATCCTCATTGATAATAACACTGATTTCATCGCAGTAGCCGGCCAGTGCCTCGTCAATAGAGTTGTCAACCACCTCATTGATAAGGTGGTGAAGCCCGCGCTGACCAACATCTCCTATATACATTGCAGGTCGCTTCCGAACAGCCTCAAGACCCTCTAAAACCGTAATATTTTCCGCCTTGTAATCCGATACTTGTTTTTCAGCCATATATAAGGGGTTGAATAGTGGTTAAAATAATCGTTTTGACGCCTGAAAATAGTGTTTATAAAGGCCAATTCAAAGTAAGCGACAGTCGCTACCGCCGCACATAAAGATGTGCGCTCTAATCCGTTTTAAAGACCGTCCGCATGACAGGTTTTGAACGGTCTGGTGCCGTTTTGAAGAGCCAAATATCAAAAAATTATTCCTTCAAAAGAAACGTTGATCTTTTTATCCAATACGCATATTTTACCGGTCTCTTTCAAAACAGATATAAACCACGTTTTTGAAGTATTATGGCACGTAAAGATGACATTACGGGTAAAGGGCCGCAGAACGGATACCGGTCCTCTAAATCCAACAACAAGACCAAGCACCGGTTCCATCAGAACTTGCAGAAAAAGAAGTTTTATGTACCCGAGGAAGACAAGTGGGTGACGTTGAAAGTTTCTGCAAAAACACTCCGGACGATCAACAAAAAGGGAATTAGTGCGGTACTGAAGGAAGCACGAAAAAAAGGTACCCTCATAAAAGACATCTAATTTTGTTTTTGGTTAATTCGTATTCCAAGCAACTGCAGGCCCGAATAACGATTAACTGACAACCAATAACCAATCAACACTATGGCTAAAGGAAATAGAGTCCAGGTTATTTTGGAATGCACCGAAAAGCCGGGTTCTTCGCGGTATGTAACCACGAAAAACAAGCGCAACAATCCGGACCGGCTGGAGCTGCGCAAATACAACCCGGTACTACGCAAACACACTATCCATAAAGAAATTAAATAGAGATTGAGTCATGGCTAAAAAGCAAGTTTTTGGTGAAGAAGCACAGAAGCTGAAAGGCGCTCATCGCAAAATGGCGAAAGTCATTATCTCTACCAAGTCGACCCGCGGAAAGTACGCTTTCAAAGAGGCGATGGTGGATGAAGATGAGGTGCGCAATTTCATCAGCCAAAATAAAGAGCGTTAAGTTTTAATTCAGCAGCGTTTTCCGGGGTTGCATCTGTTTTGATGATGCAACCTTTTTTTTGCTTCCATATTTGCCCTTGTTGCAGTTACGCATCCCTGAGGAAAAAGAGCCTCTTTAGGGATGAAGTTTCTTACTGCTGTTTGGGTTTCAGGTTGAATGTTACAACTTAGTGTACATTTGCAGCCTTAAACCTTCAACTTTATAACCTGTAACTAACAATTCAGTACCATGTCTATCCAGGATCAGATTTTGTCAGACCTAAAAGAGGCGATGAAAAACAAGGAAAAAGATCGCCTGAAGGTACTGCGATCCATCAAATCCAAGCTGCTGGAGCGGGAAATCAGCGAGCGCAAAGGGGGCGAAGCCTCCCTCTCCGACGAGCAGGTGACCGAAGTGCTTATGAAAGCCGCCAAACAGCGCAAGGAATCGATCGAGCAGTTCAGGGAGGGCGGCCGCGATGACCTGGTGGCCAGCGAGCAGAAGGAGCTGGATATTATAGAATCGTACCTTCCGGAGATGCTTTCTGAAGAGGAAATCCGCGATATCGCCCGTCAAAAAATTGAAGAGCTCGGAGCCGAAAATATGGCGGACATGGGCAAGGTAATGGGCGTGATGATGAGCGAACTGAAAGGGCAAGCCGAGGGCAGCCTTGTCAGCAAGGTGGTGAAAGAAGAGCTCTCTTAACCCGCCAGGCATGAATCTGCTAGATCTGATTATACTACTTCCTCTCCTCTATTTTGCCTATCGTGGATTTGTCAACGGCCTTATAAAAGAAGTGCTCAGCATCGCGGGCATTGTGCTGGCCGTGTTCCTTACCTTTGAATACATGGATACGCTAAACAAGCTGATCGGCCCGTTTTTTGGCGGTGATGAATCTTATATTCCCTTTATCTCCGGTGCCATCCTGTTTATCGGGACCATCGTAGTGGTACAGGTGATCGCCCACCTCTCCAGGAAGATGCTGGAGGCAGTGAATCTAAATTTCATAAACCGCATATCGGGCATGGCGTTCGGTGTGCTGAAAAGCGGAATTGTCATTAGCGCCATCCTTTTAATACTGGCGGGCTTTAACCAGCCTTCAGAAGAGGTCCGGAACGAGTCTGTAACCTACTCAAATATCGTATACCTGGCACCGCTGGCCTATGACCTGGTGGCCTCGGCGTGGCCCGGGGCGGAAAATTTTTCCGACACCATCCACAAAACCCTGGATGAGTACAATCCGATACAAAATTTCCCTACACTGGATCAGTAACAAACGCAATGAGCAATTTCAGGTACAAATACCAACCCCCAAACTACTGGTTCACGCCCTGAAATCCCGGCTTTGTCCCGTTTTAATGGTGCTGGCAAGCAAGCGGTTCTCAGGATTTCAATAAACACAACACGTTCAAGTTTAAGAAAATAGTTATTTAGATGCCTTTTTTACCTGTAGATGAGCAACTGGAAGTGATACGGCGCGGAACGGTTGAGATCGTTCCCGAGGAAGAACTGGTGGAAAAACTGGAAAAATCCAAAAAGAACAATCAGCCCCTGAAAATCAAGCTGGGCTGCGACCCCACCCGGCCCGACCTGCACCTGGGTCATTCGGTGATCCTGCGGAAGCTGCGCCAGTTCCAGGACCTGGGGCACGAGGCAATCCTTATTATCGGCGACTTTACGGCCATGATTGGCGACCCCACCGGTCAAAACGAGACCCGGCCGGCCCTCTCCGAAGTGGAGATCAAAGAAAATGCCGAAACCTATCTCGAGCAGGCTACACAGATCCTGGACGAGGACAAAACCACCATCGTTTACAATTCTGACTGGCTCGGAACCATGCATTTTCAGGATGTAATAAAGCTGGCGTCCAAGCTGACGGTGGCCCGAATGATTGAGCGGGATGACTTTTCCAGGCGTTTTGAAGCCAATGAACCGATTTCGCTGCACGAATTCCTCTACCCGCTGGCCCAGGGACAGGACTCCGTGCACCTGCGCTCCGATGTGGAGCTGGGCGGGACCGATCAGAAGTTTAACTTGCTGGTGGGTCGCGAACTCCAGAAAGATGACGGGCAGGAGCCGCAAATCTGCCTGATGATGCCCCTGCTGGTGGGAACAGACGGGACCAAAAAGATGTCGAAATCCTATGACAACTACATCGGCATCACCGAAGAGGCCAACGACATGTACGGCAAGGTGCTTTCCATTCCCGATGACCTGATCTATCCGTGGTTTGAACTGATTACCGACATTCCGGTCGATGACCTGCCGAAATATAAAAAGAAAGCCGAGGAGGATCCCCGCAATGCCAAACACGATCTGGCTTTCACCCTCACCGCGATGTACCACGGGGGCTCCGCGGCAAAAGAGGCGCGCAACTATTTTGAGCAAACGGTGATCAACAAGGAGATCTCCGACGAAGCGCCCACATATGAGTATGAGGCGGGATCAGAGGTGCGGCTGCTCGATATCATTGCCGACACGGGATTCACCGAAAGTAACGGTCAAACCAAACGGCTGATTAAGCAGGGGGGGGTATCGATCGATGATGAAAAGATCACCGACAAAGGCTATCGTGTCAGCTTTGAAGAAAACACCGAACTGGTTCTAAAGGTCGGAAAGCGCAATTTTTGTTACCTGAAAAGCAAGTAAGAAATCACGGGTACTATTAAACGACATCTCAATTCCTGATTACCAGTTTATTTTTTCTTTCCCGGTCGGGCGATTGCATTCCTATCAGATTCTGATATATTGATTTACACTAAATCGCCAGTAAGACCGCAACAGAATGGGTACGCACTATAAAGGGACCGAAGAAGAAAAAGAAACGTTAAATGCATTTATCAAGCTGATGCGTGCCACCGAGTCGATCAACTCGCGCCTCAATCGCCACCTGGCGGATGCCGATATTACGGTAAGCCAGTTTGGGGTGCTGGAGGCCCTTCTCCACCTGGGTCCACTGAATCAAAAATCACTGGGGGAAAAACTCCTCAAAAGCGGCGGAAATATCACCATGGTCATTGACAACCTGGAGCGGTGCGGTTATGTGGAACGACATCGCGATCCCGAAGATCGCCGCTCGGTATTAATTCACCTTACCGACGAAGGAGAACAGTTTATCCAGTCTTTTTTTCCAAAGCACCTGGAGGTGATCAAAAATGAATTTTCTGTGCTTTCAAGGCGGGAAAAAAAGCAACTGGCGGATATTTGTAAAAAATTGGGCCTCCAGGAAAAAAACACACAATAATCTATGGCCCGTGTAGTTAATGTATCCTATATGATGGATATTTGTGTTTATTTCCCTAGTAAACATTTCCATTAATCCCTAAAAGGGGGCGAGCTGATTCCTCGCTCCCTTTTTCTTTTCATGCTCGACCTGCCCAGAAGATTTGGGTGCGGAGCTATGATTTATTCCTGTTTTACAGGATAAAGGAAGCATTCCAGTTCAAATACACAATCTGCCGCTGAACGCCTCCCCATATTCCCTGTCCTATGAGACCCGTTATCCCGGTAGAGAGAAACGGTTCGACCGGGTGCAGCCCACTATTCATACTCCTTCATGCCTGGAATGCGGATTTTAAAATGGGGTGCTACTCGTACCGTATGGCATCAGCCGGTTCTACCCGGGAGGCGCGCCGGGCCGGATACCAGCTGGCCGCCAGGCACAGCAGCAGCGTACCTGACAGTATGATCCCCACATCAACCATGTCGATACTTGCGGGATAGGCATCAATGATAAAGGCTGAGGATAGCTTGATCAGTCCATATTCTTTCTGCAGCCAGCTCAGAAGCAACCCGAGTGATCCCCCAATGCCGCAACCAATAAGGCCGATATAGATCCCCTGTTTTATAAAAATGCTCTTAATCCTGTCGGGCGAGAGTCCCATGGTTGACAGAATTCCGATATCCCGGTTTTTCTGAATTACAATCATCGTCAGTGATCCCACGATATTCAACACGGCCACCAATACGATAATCATCAAAATCAGGTAGGAACCCCATTTTTCCAACAGCATCACATCATAAAGCGGTTTTTGAAGATCATACCAGGTCGATATCTGGTACCCGGGGCCCAGCCTGGATTCGATCTCCTCTTTGACGGAGCTCGCAAGGTCGCTGTCGGTCAGCCGCAGATCTATGCCCGTAATCCTGCTACGGTAGTCGAACAGCCGCTGGGCCGCTTCAAGATCGATGTACACAACCGGCTGGCTTACGACCTGCTGCATAAAGTATGCCCCCCTGATCTCAAACCGGTAGATTCGCGGAAATGAAAACTGGGTGAGCGACTTCCGCATTCCCTCCGCACTGAGCAACGCCGCCTCATCTCCCACATCCAGTCCCAGTTGACTGAGCTGCTGTTCGCTCATCAACATTCCCGGCTTTTTATCGCGTACGGAAAAATCAAATGTTCCGCTCGTGATCATACTGTCTGCCTGGTTGAGCCGGAAAAAGTCCGCTTTGCGGATCCCCCGAATATCCACGACCTGGTCCTGGTTGCCTTCATGGGCCAGCAGCGCCTTATCTGATATATAGGGAGCCGCTGCCATAACCTCGGGTATCGATTCCAGTTCCTGCAACAGCTCCGGATCATGAACCAGCTCCGTCGATGTCTCCGATTGAATACGAATATCGGGATCATAGGAGAGTAGCAGTCCCTTTATCACATCAAAAAAACCGTTGAAAACCGAGAGCACGACAATCAGCAGGGCCGTTCCTATGGTGATACCGGTAATACTGATCATCGTAAGGGTCGATATCAGCGAAATGTGTTTTTTTGAAAAAAGATATCTGCGCGCTATGTAGCCGGTGGTTTCCATGACAGCTAAGATAGGAATTATGCGGCACGGTTCCATTCACGATTTGCAGGCCCTGCCGCACGAATATTTTACTTCTCACTAAACAGTTTATTCACAAATAAACATCTCAAATAAACAAGTTATAATATTTTAACTTTTTTAAATTTATAATTGTCCTAATTTAACTGATAGTAGATATTATAGATACATAAATGATTTTCTTTACAATACAGAGAGAACAATATTCACAAGAACTAAGATTACTGTAGTCCCGGAAGAAGAAAAACTACTTATATAGTTCTTCTTCAACTCTATTCAGCGGGTTCCTGCCTGGGATCTGCTGAAATTGAACAATTTTTAACTTTTGCAGCCATCTCGCAAGGGTACTGCATATTAATTCGGATACTTTGCCTGTGGGTAACACACAATCAAAATCGATTGCACCAATGGTAAATAACAACTTAAATAAACTCTCCAACAAGGTATCCAATCTTCATCGATTCATTGAAGAATATGGAGATAAACTGGATAGCCTGACTGATCAGGAAATTCAACTGCTGATATTGGTATCCAATGGGTACAAAAGCGACGAAATAGCGCAAAAATTAGGTTATAGCACAGCAGAGGTTGAAACGCTTGAACAAGAGATCGAGACCAAACTATCTATCGACTCCAAAAAGGATTATGAAGAATACGCCGTCGTTATCAACCTGATCCGCATCTGGTTTGATTCCCTTTCCATTGTTCTTGAAAAAGACTCCGACAATACCCTCTCCTTCATAAAGGACACGCGCAATAAATCCTGAAGTTACCGCCGATGGATTTAAAGATTCTCACGGCGTTTATCCGCGATTGAACCTGGTCTCCCACGAGTACTTCACCGGACTATTATACCAGGAATAAATTAAGATGAACATAATAATACATTTTTGAACTAATTTATTTACAACTGGCTGCCGCCTCCCCTTTCATCTCGTGTCGTCTGTCACTCACTCGTTTAAAATTGAATGTACAGGCCTTTTACCCTATCTTCTCAACTTCAATTTGAATCCTTAACATACCTAATACAGAATGCGAGTCATCATTTTCGGGCCTCCAGGCGCCGGCAAGGGAACACAAGCTGCCAAAATAGCCGAGGAGTACCATATTCCCCATCTTTCTACCGGAGAAATATTTAGAACTGCCATCAAAAACGAGACGGAACTGGGCAAAAAAGTAAAAGCCATCCTTGATGCCGGTGATCTGGTCCCGGATGACACAGTGGTCGACCTGGTAGAAGAGGAGCTCAAAAAAGATGATTACAGGGACGGCTACATCCTGGACGGGTTTCCCCGTACTGTTCCCCAGGCAGAGGCTTTTGACGCAATATTGGAAAAGAATAACCAGTCGCTGGATGCTTTTTTAGTGCTGGAAGTGCCGGAGGAAGAGCTGATCAAACGAATTTTAAGCCGTGGTGAGGGTCGCTCTGACGATACTGAAGAAGGCGTCAAAAACCGTCTTGAAGTTTATCACAACGAAACCGCACCGGTTCTGCAATACTACCAGAAGCAGGGCAAAGCAGAAAAAATCGACGGGGTTGGATCCATTGAAGAGATTTTCGGGAGAATCAGAGATACGCTGGAAAGCTAGCCTGGATCTCTCAAAAAATTTGTTCTTCAGCAAGGCAAAGGGAAAATGGCCGCGCAGACGTAGCTTTGTACGTTGAACCGGTTATTTCCCTTTTAACGCAGCTGAGACAAATCTCCTTTTTATTACCTGTCAAATAAAAAGGTCGTCACAATATGATGTAAGATGCTGCCTGCCATCAGGGTACCTGATTTGTGCATACATTATCGTGAGAAATACCGGCTACTGTACTCACCACTTAAAAAGTACAGTAAAGTAAGTAGCATAAAATGGGCAAGAATTCCCCCTTTGAAGGAGGTTTGGGGAATGTAGTACGCCCAAATAACTGTTTGGCTACTTAACGAATTTAGTGGTCATAACACTAGTACCCCCCCCGTGTATTGGCTGGTTTAAGGAATACAGCACAATTCTTTTTAAGGCTCCTCAAAAAAGTTTTGGTGCCCATTTTCCATATCCCCACCCAGATCCCGGCAGCAGCAACTGTTAAACCACCTGCAGAATAACGGGTGCAATATCCCGGATACTGCCAACATCCCTGAATGCTCCGGCGGCCGGCCCTTCTGCAAACAGCGGCACCTCGTTAAACGTATGCGTTTTGGTTGAAAGGTCCTCAATATTGCCATGATCACTGCTTAGCAACAGGGTATCTTCATCGTTCCTGTTCCGAATCAGGTATTCCAGGAACGCACTAAACCGGCTAATCACCTTGCCGGCCTCCGCTTCACTCTGGGTATGTCCCGCCTTGTCGGTCAGGTAATATTCGTAAAGTACAATATCATGGCTGCGGGCCTGGTTAAGCATCCGTTCAGCCGCCTCCCCGGGATCTATTTCCGGTATCTCTATCGCCAGCTGTTCCCGCCAGGCCTGTTGTGTTATTTCTGCTGTAATTGCCTTGCCCTTTTTCAGGTCCTCCACGGTATGCAGCGGTATCCCCGCACTTTTGGTCATCAGGGTAGTACAGCTCCATCGATTGTTCTGCTCAGAACGTCGAAAAAAAATGTCGGGATACGCATTCATAAAGACACAACTTTTTCCTCTCTCCGTGGCCTTTTTAAAGATACTGTAGTCCCTGAGCAACGGCTTTGTCTTGGAATGGGGGAATGGTCCGAAGTGACGGCCTACAACCCGCGCTGCATTCCGGCCGGTAAACAGGGTGGCCTGACCAGTTCCACTTTGGGGGAGCCCCTCCACCCCAAGCGTAGCATCAATGCCTTTAAAAAGGTGCCCGTCAGACAAAATAGAATGCGCATCCCTGGTAAACGGCTGTCCACCAGACATCGCCTCAAACCCGGTATACCTATTTTTTGAAAAAGGATTTTTCGGGGCGGTTTCTCCCAGTCCAACTCCGTCAATAAATAAGAAAAGTACTGCCATGGTATACTGTCTTACCTGTCCAACAGGATGGTCACCGGTCCATCATTCAGCAGCTCTACATCCATATAAGCGCCAAACTTTCCGGATTCCACATTTAATTGAGAATGCTCTTTAAAATAACGGATCATCTGTTCATAGAGTTCTTCTGCTTTCCCGGGGCCCGCCGCCTCCATATAACTGGGCCTGTTTCCCTTTTCAGGGTCTCCATACAACGTAAACTGCGAGACCACCAGAAGCTCCCCTGAAATATCTTGCACCGAATCATTCATTTTTCCACTTCGGTCATCAAAAATGCGGAGTTTCAAAATTTTGTCGCAGATCCACTTCAGCTTCTCAACCGTATCATCCCGGTGGATTCCCACCAGTAAAAGCAATCCATTACTGATAGATCCCGTTACCTTTCCCTCAACTTCAACTTTGGCATGACGCACGCGCTGCACAACTACACGCATTATAAACCTCCTTAGTTAATGTGGATTACCCTGTGGATAACTTTTCACTTAATTGAGTTCCATAAATTCCGTGCAAGTTCTCAACAACATTCAACATTTAAACAAAGTTTTCCACAGGTTATCAACGTTAATACCGGTGTTAATAAAATAATTTTATCTTTCCAGGTGCAACCGGCGATTGTGGATAAGTATTGAACTTACCCGTAAGACACTGTTTTTAAAGGGAAATGTTATCCACAATTACTATCCACATCAGGCCCACAATTTTGTCAAGAGTGGTTAATGATTTTCTTTTCAACTTATCCACAGTTTCTACTATGTACTACAAAGAATTTAAATTTTACTATACTTGTATAAAACGCGAGGAAAACGTGGATAAAACCTTTTAAAAAGATTCTCCGTTCTTTCTATATTTTTCTCAGTCAATAGAACCGAAGCGTTTAACCACATTCCAGATTTTTTATGGAACAAAATCTCAGATACCCGATCGGGCCCGAGCAGTCCCCCGCATCTTATGGGGAAGCAAATATTCCTGAACGGATAGATGAGATAGAACATCTTCCAAAGCAACTTACACGAACGCTTCAACCATTGACACGGCCAAAGCTTGAAACTCCATATCGACCTGGTGGCTGGACCGTCCGTCAGGTTATTCATCACATCGCCGACAGTCACATGAACGGTTTCATCAGAACCAAATGGGCACTGACAGAAGACCTTCCCACGATTAAACCTTATGAACAGGAAAAATGGGCCGCACTCTCAGACTACCAGGCCCCGGTTTCCACTTCGCTGGATCTCATTACCTCCCTTCACAGTCGGTGGGAAATTATACTGCATCGCCTGTCCAAACAGCAGATGTTTATTCAATACATTCATCCGGAATCCGGGAAGCAATCGCTCTGGCAGCATATTTTCCACTACGCATGGCACGGTCGCCATCATCTGGCGCATATTACCCAACTAATTGAAAGAAAAAACTGGCATTAACATTTTTATGAGTAAAAAAAAGAGTATTACCTACAAAGACTCTGGCGTAGATATTGAAGCAGGAGAACAGATGGTCGACTCCATCAAAGGCATAGTCCGCGAGACCCACAACGCCTCTGTACTGACCGATATTGGTGGTTTCGGAGGATTCTTTCGTCCCAACCTGGGTGATTTCAATGATCCCGTCTTTGTAAGCAGTGTAGATGGAGTAGGAACCAAGCTGATTGTCGCGTTCAAAACCGGCCGGTATGATACGGTGGGCCAGGACCTGGTGAACCACTGCGTGAATGACATTGCCGTATGTGGAGCCCAGCCACTCTTCTTTTTGGATTATTTTTCAACCGGGAAACTGAAGCAGACCGTGGGATATGAGGTAGTCAAGGGATTTGCCAGAGCCTGCAAGGAAAACGGTGTGGCCCTGATCGGCGGTGAGACAGCCGAGATGCCCGATATCTACAGTGAAGGCGAATTCGATCTGGCCGGTACCATCGTTGGTATAGTAGATCGTGAAAAAATTATTAATGGAGAACAGATCCGCGAAGGCGACCGGTTGCTCGGTTTTGAAAGCAGCGGACTACATACCAACGGCTACTCGCTGGCCCGGAAGGTGCTATTTTCAGAATATGATGTGAGTGACAAGGTTGAGCAGCTCGGTACCACCGTCGGTGACGCCATGCTCGCAGTTCACCGTTCTTACCTGTCTCATATATCGAAATTAAAGAACATTGAAGGCGTACACGGGTTCTCCCACATCACCGGCGGGGGAATTGTGGGCAATACCAGGCGGATTCTGCCGGCGGGCCGCTCGCTGGATATCGACTGGGAGGCCTGGGATCGCCCTGCCATTTTCGAACTGATCCAGGAGCTCGGCAACGTGCCGGAAGAGGACATGCGGGCGACCTTTAACCTGGGGATAGGTCTGATTGCAGTTGTACGCCCGGATGCCGTGCAGGAAGTGAAGGCGTGGGCAGAAAAACAGGATGAGCCGATACATGAACTTGGATCCGTCAAGTAAAAAACAAGATGTGACATGCCAAAAGTGCACCTTCTGAAGATAGCACACGGCCGCAGCGGTGATAAAGGAAATACCAGCAATGTGGGGATCATCGCACGGCACCCGGAGATCTATCCGTTCCTTGAAGAGCAACTCACGGCGGATATTGTGAAGGAGCATATGAAGCATATCTGTAAAGGCAGAGTTGAACGGTATGAGATGCCGAATATCGGGGCGCTGAACTTTGTTCTGCACGACAGCCTGGGAGGCGGGGGAACGGTATCGCTGAAACTTGACGCCCAGGGCAAAACCCACGCCTCTACCCTGCTGCGAATGCAGCTGGAGGTACCCGAAAAGTTGCTTAAGCACGTTGAGTAATTCCTCGATTCTGTGTAAAGGCCCTTTGCAGAACATGCTATTTTGTTGGGATTGGGAGAGGTTGTATCACCGTTCTTGATGATCTTTTAACGGGAGTACAACTCCTTCCAAACGAGGAATTGAGGACGTTCGAAAGCCCCCTGTGAGTGAAAGAATGGGGAATACCCGAATGATAACTGAAAAAAATCTACCTGCTCCCTGGTTCAACGGCGGCAGTATTCACCTTTTACCCATGACAGATGAAGATACTACTCACCGGCGCCACAGGTTACATCGGCAAGCGGCTACTCCCGGTTTTACTGGATAAGGGACATACGGTGGTATGTTGTGTTCGGGATAAACAGCGGTTCGATACCTCAAAATATTCACAGGATCAGCTGGAGGTGGTGGAGCTTGACTTCCTGAAACCTGATACGCTGAATGCGATCCCAAAAGATATTGATGCTGCCTACTACCTGATCCATTCCATGTCGGCGGCTGGTGATGATTTTGAGGAACTCGAAAAGAAGAGCGCGCAAAATTTTAGAGATCGACTTCGGCAGACTGATGTTCAACAGGTCATATACCTGGGCGGTATCGTAAACAGTAAAGAGCTCTCCAAGCACCTGCGCTCCCGCAAACAGGTGGAAGATATACTGGCTTCACCTTCTTATGCCCTGACTACGCTTCGGGCCGGAATCATTGTGGGATCAGGAAGTGCGTCATTTGAAATTATCCGGGACCTGGTGGAAAAACTGCCGGTAATGATCGCCCCAAAATGGCTGAATACCCGCACGCAACCGATCGCTATCCGTAATGTGATAGAATTCCTCAGTGGTGTGCTGGGCCGGGAAGAAACGTATAATAAAACCTACGATATCGGCGGCCCGCAAGTACTTACCTACCGGGAAATGCTGCTGAAATTTGCAGAGGTGCGTAATCTTAAACGAACTATCATAACGGTTCCGGTGATGACGCCGCGGCTCTCCTCCTACTGGCTCTACTTTGTAACCTCCACCTCCTACCAGCTGGCGGTAAACCTGGTAAATAGCATGAAGGTGGAAGTGGTGTGTGACGAAAATAATCTGGACAAACTCCTGGAGATAGCGTTGATTCCCTACGAAAAGGCGATTCGAATGGCCTTTGACAAGGTGGAGCAGCAGGAGGTACTCTCCAGCTGGACCGATGCCCAGTCCAGTAACCTGCTGGCCGAAGGGATCTCCAACCTGATTGAAGTTCCAACTTACGGCTGTTTTAAAGATGAGCGTTCCCGGCATGTTGAGGATGAACAACACATTCTTGATAGAATTTGGTCCATTGGCGGAAAAACCGGCTGGTATTACGGAAACTGGCTGTGGGAGGTCAGGGGCTTTCTCGACAAGCTGGTTGGGGGGGTGGGATTGCGGCGCGGTCGCAAAAGCAATACCGAAATTACGGCCGGTGATTCGCTGGATTTCTGGCGTGTTCTGTACGCTGATAAAGAAGAAAAACGGCTCTTGCTCTATGCCGAGATGAAGCTGCCCGGCGAAGCGTGGCTCGAATTCAGAATAGCGGGCAATACCCTGCATCAAGTGGCCACATTTCGCCCATTGGGGGTATGGGGCCGACTATACTGGTATGCCCTGCTGCCTTTCCACGCATTTATTTTCAAAGGAATGATTGACAAAATAACGGAAAAGCCCGAATCAACAACGTAAATGCAATATTTTGTAAAAATAAATAAATTCCACTATTCAACTTCGCCGAGATCTCCCCTTCGAGCTGCCCTTTTCAGTTCATCATTGGCATAGATCGCTATTTCCACCCGGCGATTTTGCTGTCTGCCAGTGGCTGTGCTGTTGTCGGCGATCGGTTGCTCCTCGCCATACCCGATGATGGTCATCCGATCGCTCTCCACCCCCAGGAACGAGCTGTAGCTGGCGACCGACTTTGCCCGTTCTTCAGAAAGCTGCTGGTTATACCCGTCAGGTCCGGTATTGTCGGTATGGCCCGCAAAGAGAATATTGGTGTCCTCATACTTTTGGAGGATCTCTGAAAGATCTTCCAGGTTGGATCGCGACTCATCACGAAGGGCGTGTGAATCCACATCAAAGAGAATGCCTGAATCGAACGTGATTTTAATGCCCTCTCCCACCCGTTCAATGGTGGCATTGCTGAGATCCTCGCGCATTTCCCGGGCCTGTCGGTCCATGTAATTGCCTATAGCGGCCCCCGCTGCCCCGCCCACGGCAGCTCCTATGATCGCTCCCTTGACAGTGTTGCCAGTCGCCTTCCCGATAATAGCGCCAGCCAGTCCACCGGCCCCGGCCCCGATTGTACCGCCTTTTGCGGTTTTACTCCAGTTCTGACAGCCGGTGATGACCATACACAACATCGAAATAGAAAGAAAAAGAGCAGTAGCCTTTTTAGTCCTTTTCATAAATGAAATAATTTGTTGGATTGTTGGTGGTTAAACGTGTTAGATGGGACCTGCAGAAAAATGTTCCCTTCTGAAGAAATCCCGGTTACCGGGCTCCTTAATATTTTCGGACAGGAAGGGGAATTCAGATCAGGAGACGGAAAGACATTCCAGGAGGCTAGAATGAGTGAAAAGAACCATGCGAAAAGGAAACGGTTTAGCTGTATTTCTAATATGGAAAAGAAATATAGCTATAGCCAACAAATTTAACTGGCAGCATTGCCAGTAGAATGGTCCTGGTTCAGGAACGCTACCGGAATATTAACCCGGGTTCTGTCCCACCTGATGGTGATGGAGGTGGAATCATTTTGAACCTCTCCAAACTGGATGGAGAACGCTTCGGCGGCATCTTCCACCTGTTCTGAATTTACATCAACCCGCAGTATGTCGTATTCAGCATTATAGTCGAATGCGCCCCACTGCCCCAGCTCACCATTGAGAATTAGGGTCCATTGCTCTTTTCCCGGGATGGTGAAAAGCGCATAGGTACCGGCTTCTACTTTTTTATCCGCCAGCACAATATCGCGGGTGGTTGTCAGCTCGGTTGCCTCATTGGCCCCGGTACGCCAAACCTCGTTGTAGGGAACGAGATCCCCAAAAATGGTGCGGCCGCGCTTATACGGCTGACCGTAGACAATCTTGATGTAGGTATTGTTGTGATCTACCTTGGCGATGGCAATGGGACTTTTCCGCCGATCGGTGTCTGTTTGCGCAGGTTCCTCCTGGCAGGAAACAGATATAAGAAACAGGAAAGTAAAAGCGAAAGCGACAGATGATTTTTTCATAATAACTTTGGAGGTTAAATGAATTACCACAATCAGGAAAAGGGGGCTAAAAGTTCCCCGCAAACGGGGTAACGTGATTTCGCGCGGGCTCGTAACCGACCGCCACCCCGAGGTCAAACGTCAGGTTAGAAATTCGAAACCGGGTGCGCAGCCCGAGGCCGAGCACCGTGCGGGAAGCACTACCCAGCCCGTAATGCTCGACATCTGCGACGGTATCAGAAAACCCGACCAGGTACAGGTTGCTGAGGTAGGCGGGAAAGAAAAATCCGCCCGCATCTGGATAGAACAAGGGGATCGTGTACCGGGTATTAACACTCAGCAGGTGTTTCGCAGCCGCAAAAACAGGTTCGGAAAATCCATTGGAGACCAGTCGCTGATTGTCAAATACCGGGGCGGTCTGCGTCATGGCCTCGATACCGACGCGAAGGGATTGGTTCAGGTGTTTTAGCGGAGCGGTGTAAAAGAAAAGGCCGGAGTGCCAGGCCGTGGCGTTAGAGAAATCGATAAGCTGTTGGTAGTCTGCAGTCTCGAGAGAGGCGGATCCACCACCAAAAAAATGCTCCAGCTCCGAATAGAAGACCAGGCCACTGTTGGGCTGCAGGTCACGGATATTCTGCTGAACCCGGTAGGCAAGAGAGCTGGACAGGTTGACACCGGCAGAATGGGCGTAATTTGAGGCGGGCTCCCCGTTGTGGTCCAGTTCAAAAAACCGGGTGCCCCTGACTGTTACCGAAGGCGTAACGGCCACTGAAGAGAACCGGACGTTGTTTTCCAGGATCACCCGCGTGGGAATGCCCGCTGAAGCACCCACATCCTGGCGTAAAAATTGAAGGGGTTCCTCGTTACCGGTTTGATTTTCAACCATAATGGTATTGAATGAGGGAGTGCTGAACGCGTTTAGCTCCATCCCCGGGAAAAAACCGGTATGTCTGTATGTCAGATCGTACCATAACCGCCGCTGGACGTGAGACAGATCCAGCTGGTAGGCATTGCGCTGGAGCAGATCGTTGCTGTGGAAACTGAGTCCCGCCTCGTAGGTGCCGGAATTTGAAATCTCGCTCACCGTTGGCATGATGGTGCGTGGCCGGATCCATTCCCCGCCCGGCTGGTATGAAGTCACCTGCCAGGACGCTGTTTTTTCTTCCAGGTCTGATCCAAGCTCTTTACGGGCCATCAGACGTTCTTTTTTATCAGAGGGACTCCACCGGCTGGCAGGGACAGGTTGGCCAGCGAAATTGCTGCGCTCGAGGATCACCGGCAGCCGCTCATTTTTCTGCTGAATCACAAAAGCGATGCGCTCCCCGTCGGGACTGTAGCTCCCTTCCATCGCATTGTGGGTGGCGCTGGTGATCCGGCTGAGAGTCCGGGTTTCAAGATTGTATTCATACAGCTGCAGCGTGCCGGTATGGTCGCTGCTGAACATCAGACGGTTGCCGGAGGGGTGCCACGCGGGATCAAATACCGAGCCCTTCTCAAAAGATATTTCCGGGACCTGCCCTACCTCCTGCCGGATTGAATCTTCATGCACTATCCATAGGCCCTGGAGTCCGCGACGGTTGGCCACAACGGCCAGTTGCCGGGCGTCCGACGGGTTCGGCTTTACACTTACAAACTTTGTATCGGGCAGGGGGAGTGAAGCGTTGACCTGCAGTGCAGAGTGAGCGCGGTCGAGCATAACCAGTGCATTTGATTCCTGGTCGGTCTGCAGGGCAAGGAGTCCGTCCTCCTGGTAAACCGGGGCGAAGGCCCGCAGATTTGTAGAAACCCGCTTCACTGAACCAGAGGGGATATCTGCCTCATAAAGATCCATTATAAACGTGTTGTGGTATATCGGGCTTGAGCGGTAGCTGGAAAACAAAAGTCGTGTTTTATCGCTCGACAGGTCGTAGTTGTAATCACCGACGGACCGGATTTTTATCACGTTTTTCAGCCTGCGTTCCTCCAGGGAATAGGTATAAAATCCCGGGCTGGCGTTGTAAAAGCTCCCGTAGACAAGCAGCTGGCGGTCGTTGAGCCATGCCGGGCGACGGATTTCCGCCCCCTCAAAACGGATCGGCATCGGATCATAAGTGGCGAAGTTCGCCTCGTCCCCCCTCTCCTGATCCTCCACAAACTGATCATAGAGCGTGCCGGGCCACTGGCCGGTTGAATGACGAAGAGCAGTGCCGTATCCGAGGAATGGCCATCGTATGAAAAAGTCGATCGCCTCGCGCGTAGCATCCCCCCCGTAGGTTCGCTGCAGCCAGCTTGTAAACTGGTATCCGCCGATGTAATGGCGGTCGAAGGGCCGGCTGTAGGCGGAGATACTGAGCATCTCTCCCAGGGACCAGCGCTCGGAGCTGGAAAAAACGGCATCGAACTGGTTCCTGAAATAGGGATAGTTTCCACGGCCGCCGCCGGGTGTAACGCCGGCAGTTTCGTAATAGGTGGCGATGCCTTCGTGCACTCCCTGGGGAACGGATCCCTGGATCGAGCGGGCAGCGTCCGGGGAAAACAGCTTGACGATGCGGGCCCAGAACCCATCCAGGTGATTGTAGTGAAGGGCGTGGACCAGCTCATGCGGGACCACGGTCTCCAGCCAGTTGCCCGACCGCGGATTCATCGTCTTACCCTTGATCGGGGGTATCTCAATCTCCGATCGGAAGTGGAGGGAGCTGACGAACCCGTTGGAACGGTCATTGTAGTTGTTCAGAACCACCGGGAAATCGGACAGCTGCCCGCCCACAAGCTGCTGCACCTCCGGGTATTCATGTTCCAGGATGCGCGCCGTCCGGTAAGCCACCGAGTCCTCTCCGTCCGGAAAAACAATCTTGAAATGCGGGGTCTGCAGTTCCTGCCAGTTTAAACCCGGGGGGCGATACGTGTTGGGATACCATTGGGCAGAAGCAGAAGTAGCGCAGAACCCGGCAAGTATGGCAATGAATACAATGCGTTTCATAGAGGCAATACTACAAACAATATGGGGAGGGTGCCAAATGTGGAAACAAGCTCTGGTTGTACACCGATGGTTTTATCCGGTAAAATTCGGGAGATACTGGTAGAAGGCCCAAAAATGGGAAAAGGTGCCGCCCATCACAAACAGGTGCCATATTTCGTGGTGACCGAACCACCCGGGCAGCGGATTCGGTTTTTCAATACCGTAGATGACGGCACCCGCGGAGTAGGCCAGTCCCCCGGCGGTCAGCCAGAGCAGGAACGCCAGGGGAAGCTTCTCGAACAGCGTTGGAAACAGCAGTACGCCCAGCCAGCCCATGGCCAGGTAAAGAAGCAGGGAAAGCCACTTCGGAGCGTCAATCCAGAATATTTTTTTGAGAATTCCGCCCAGGGCAAAAGTCCAGATCCCTGCAAAGACAATCCATTTCCAGCTATCATCCAGCACAATCAGGCAGATGGGGGTGTAGGAACCGGCAATCAGCACATATATCATACTGTGATCCAGTTTTTTCAGGAACCGGATCGCCCTCTCTCCCACATGCAGGCTGTGGTAGAGCGCGCTCGATGTATAAAGCAGTACCATGCTGAGTCCAAACATCGAGAAGGCAACCAGGTGGGTTGCTGAGCCCAAAAAAGCGGCATCATAAAGCAAAAGGAATAACCCCACGACCGAAAGCAGCGCCCCGGCACCGTGTGTCAATCCGTTAATGGGTTCTCGTATATGTTTTTTTAGAAAGTGCATGCCGCAATATACAGGTTTTTAGATAACAACTGACATTATGATACGCCTGGTTAACGCAACCCGCCGTAAAATCGTTTATCAGAAATAAAGGGGTTTGAAAAACCAGGGCTTTTGGTCAAGATCAAAGCCCTTATCAAGTCACTGACGATGTTGGGAGGAAAGAAGGGCTGTCCGGGATTTTTGGGCATATTTTCCAATGAGCGTGCAACAAGTGGATTTTGTACAGGCCTCTGCGAAATTGGCCTTCACTTTTTGTACTTTTGGAGTTGTACAAAAAGGAGCCTGAAACCTATATTACAAAATTCAGGTTTATTTAAATCACGACCGTTATGTCTGACAATTACCGCGCATTAACCCGAACGTACCGGCCCACAACATTCGATGATATTGTCTCGCAAAAACATGTGAGCAATACCCTTAAAAATGCGATCAAGCAGCAGCGGCTGGCGCACGCCTACATGTTTTGTGGTCCGCGCGGGGTCGGAAAAACCACCATGGCCCGGGTGCTGGCGCGTACGGTCAATGAAATTGATGCCTCGGTAGATGGGGAGGGCCTGAATCAGACATTGAACATTGTTGAGATCGATGCGGCCTCCAACAACAAGGTGGACGACATCCGGGACCTCCGCGAGCGTGTGCGTATTCCGCCGCAAAACGGCCGCTACAAGATCTATATTGTCGACGAGGTGCACATGCTCAGCAAGTCAGCATTCAACGCCCTGCTGAAGACGCTGGAGGAACCCCCCGACCACGTCATTTTCATTTTTGCGACTACCGAGCCGCACAAGGTGCTGCCCACCATCCTCTCCCGCGTTCAGCGGTTCGACTTCAAGCGGATAAGTGTGGACGAGATCGTGGATCGGCTGCAGCAGGTGGCAGAAGATGAAGGGATTACAATCGATCTGGAATCGTTGCACGTAATCGCCAAAAAGGCGGACGGCGCCCTGCGCGACGCGCTCGGGCTGCTGGACCAGGCGATCGCCTTTTGCGGGACCGACATCGACCACGAAGAGCTGCTTCGGGCACTCAACGTGGTGAGTACAGACCGCATGTTTCAATTAATGGAAACGGTTGAGCGGCACGACGCGAGCGCGGGTCTGGAGCTGGTTAACCAGTTGCTGCAGGAAGGCCACGATATCCAGGAATTTTTGGTAGGGCTGCTGGAACATCTCAGGAACCTGTATGTGGCAAAAAATTCCGACCAGATGCACCTGGTGGAGGCGTCCGCCGAAACAAAGAAGCGGTACCGGCAAGCCTCGGATCCCTTCAGCGAAGATGATCTCCTGCGCATGATGCACCTGGTCAGTGAAGCCCAGTACAAGATTAAGGAGGCCAACCAGCCGCACATCCAGTTTGAACTCACCCTGCTGAAACTGGTCCACATGGAGCGCTCAAAAAAATTGAACCAGCTATTGAACGAGCTGGATGCTTTAAAAAAAAAGCGTAGCCGTGTAGAAGGGGAGCGCAAACAGCAGGAACTCCCCGGGGATAGCTCCGCAGCGGTTGACCAAAAGAACTCTCCTGAGACTGCCCGTCCAACGAAGACCGGCGTCGGGGATCCTCCGGAAAAAGAGAACGAGCCCGGATCAGGTGACGATTCTGAATCCCCGGCAGCCGACTCTGTGGAAACCCGGGAAGAGGATCCCGAGCCGACGGCTTCAACCCCTCCCGATGATTCCGGCTCCGGGCAGCGGCCCCGCAGCCAGGCTTCTGTGGAGGAACCCGACCAGGAAAATGAGGTAGCCGTCGCTGAAGAGGAGGACGACTTTTTCGGGCGACCCTCGCTGGGGGGATTTGGAAAGACCACTGCAAATAATGGAAATGGGGTTGCTGCGGAGGAGCAGGAACGAGAACCAGAAACGACAGCAGGCTCATCGGTACCAAAGAAAGATCACATTACGTTGGAGGAGGTCAGGGAAGAGTGGGACCCGTACCTGAAGCTCCTTAAAGAGCAGGTGCCGCAGACCCTGTATTTTCAGATGCAGCGTGTCGAGCCGATCGCCCTGAAAAACCGGAAGCTGACACTGCGCTGTTCAAACGATTTTGCCAAGCGTATTCTGGATGAAAACAAGCGGGACCTGGCCAAAAAACTGGAATCGATAACCGGCATCTTCCTGCGTTTTGAAAGTGTCGTCCAGAAGAATGAGCAGCAGGACAAAGAAGAGGCCAAAAGTCCCTATGAGCGATTTAAGGATCTGCAGGAACGGGATCCAAAAATAAAGATGCTTGTTGAACTGTTCGGGGCCGAACTCGATTATAACCTGAACCGGTAGGATGATTGAATAAGACTGTAGTCCCAGCAGGTTAATCTCCCCGGTTTCCTCCTCCGGGCTGGAACTAAAGCCTTTGGGACCAGCACAGGTTAAAAACTCCCCCTTGAAGAAGAGGGCGTTATAAAAGAAAGTAAATACGTTAACATGAATAATTTCAAACAACCAAAATCTCTATTGTTATGAATAAAAATATGGCGGATATGTTTGGGAAGTTTTCCCAGTTACAGGAAAAAATGGAACAGGCCAAACAAGAGCTCGCAAAGGTAGAGGTAGAAGCCGAAGCCGGTGGCGGGATGGTAAAAGTGAAAGCCAACGGCAAGCGGCAGATTATTGCTATTGAGCTCGACGAGGCCGTAATTGACCCGGAAGATGCCGAGATGCTGGAAGACCTGGTGGTGGCCGGAGTCAACAAGGCGCTTGAAAAAGCAGAAGAAGCGGCCCAGCAAAAGATGCAGGAGACCTATAAAGATATGATCCCCGGCGGCGGAATTCCCGGGATGGATCTCTCCAAACTGGGTTTCTAAATTTTTTACAGGCTGCAGGTTGAATGTCTGAAGTTAACGCTGGCTTGCACCATGTAATGTTTAACTTTTAACAATAGAATATGCAAGGCACCTCAGAAATACTGGAACGGGCTATTGAGCAGCTGGCCAAGCTGCCGGGAACAGGCCGGAAATCAGCGCGTCGCATCGCCCTCCACCTGCTAAAACAGAGTGAAGAATCGGTGATGCAGCTGGCGGATGCCCTGGTCGATCTAAAACAGTCGATTACCCGCTGCTCGCACTGCGGAGTTATCAGCGACGGCGATCCCTGCTCAATATGCAGCAACCCGAAACGCCAAAATGGGCAGCTCTGCGTGGTCGAGGAATCACAGGATGTCTACCTTATTGAAAAAACCAACGAGTTCCGGGGGATGTACCACGTACTGGGGGGAGTCATCTCCCCGCTCGATAATATCGGGCCCGACGACATCCGCGTAAAAGAGCTGATGAGGCGGGTAAATGATGAGGAATATCCCGTTGACGAGGTAATCCTTGCACTGAATCCCGACTCCGAGGGGGAAGCGACTTCGTACTACATCAACAAGCTTTTAAAACCGTATGATGAGATCAAGGTAACCCGCATCGCCTACGGCATTCCGATGGGTACCGAGCTGGAATTTATTGACGAGGCCACTCTCAGCCGCGCCTTTGCCAGCCGCAACGCTTTTTAACCCCAAAATAATGGCTCCTGCAAAGACGTAAAGAGGCAACTTTTTAAAGATCAATCTGGTTTTCTGGGGCTCTGCATGAGACCTTTCAACCACGAACTTAATCCAAACTATACCTGATTTTATGCATCTACGCTACGGATTGATTCTGCTACTGCTATTCTGTTTCTCGCTTACCGCACACAGCCAGACGCGTGACTACTGGCAACAACGGGTGGAGTACGAAATGGAGATCGAAATGAACGCCCCGGACAACCAGTTCACGGGAACCCAGAAACTGACGTATCACAACAATTCTCCCGATACGCTGCGGCGCGTGTTTTATCATCTTTATTTTAACGCTTTTCAGCCCGGCAGCATGATGGACAAGCGCTCCCGCACCATTGAAGATCCCGACAGCCGCGTGCGCGACCGTATCTACCACCTGTCAGAGGACCAGATTGGTTATCATCGGATTCGATCAATGAACCAGGACGGGGAGTCGGTTGATTACAGGGTGGATGGAACCATAATGGAAGTGGAGCTGGATGAGCCAATTCTGCCCGGTGCAAGCACGGTTTTTCAGATGGAGTTCGAAAGCCAGGTGCCACTGCAGATCCGCCGCTCCGGCTGGAAAAACAGGGAGGGCGTCGAATTTTCGATGACACAGTGGTATCCCAAGATTTCGGAATACGACCACGAAGGCTGGCACCCCAACCCGTATGTGGGTCGCGAGTTTCACGGTGTCTTCGGCAGCTTTGATGTTAAAATCAAGATTGATTCCTCCTATGTGATGGGGGCCACCGGAAATCTGCAGAACCCACAGCAGATCGGCCACGGCTACCAGGATCCGGGCACCGCGGTGAACCGCCCCGGTTCCGACAAGCTTACCTGGCACTGGAAAGCCGATAACGTGCACGATTTTGCCTGGGGTGCCGATCCCGACTTCACACATACAACGGCGCAGGTACCCGGCGGACCAATGCTCCACTTTTTCTACCAAACCGACCCGGTGGCCGCCAACGTATCCTCGGGAAGCCGGCAGGATTCGCTGAAGGCCTACTGGGAGCGTCTGCCGGAATTTACGGTCAAAAGCTTTCAGTTTATGAACAAGCACTTTGGAAAGTATCCGTATGAGAAGTTTTCCGTGATCCAGGGAGGCGACGGCGGCATGGAGTACCCGATGGCTACCCTTATTACCGGCAACCGCTCAGAGCGGAGCCTGGTTGGTGTTACAGTGCACGAGCTTGTTCACATGTGGTATCACACTGTGCTGGCCAACAACGAAAGCCGGTTTCCCTGGATGGATGAAGGGTTTACAACCTACGCCTCTGCCCTGGTCACGGAGCACCTTTACGGGGAACGTGACTTCCCCCACAGCGGGGCCTATGGCTCCTACTACCGGATTGTGGAAGATGGCGAAGAGGAGGCGCTGGATACCCACGCCGATCATTTTGTCACCAACCGCGCATATGGGGTGGCCTCCTACTCAAAGGGCGCTGTATTTCTGAATCAGTTGCGGTATGTGATCGGGCCTGAAGCATTTGACCGCGGCATGAAGCGCTATTTTGAAACCTGGAAGTTCAAACACCCGACCGGCCGCGATTTCCTGCGGGTGATGGAGAAGGAATCGGGTATGGTGCTCGACTGGTATTACGAGTATTTTATTGAAACGACCAAAACCATTGACTACGGGATTGAAACTGTGGTAGGGAAAGGCGACTCTACGTTCGTGACCCTGAAGCGGGAAGACCTGATGCCGATGCCGATCGACGTGCTGGTGGAATATTCCGACGGCAGCAAACAGCAGTTTTACATTCCCCTGCGCATCATGCGGGGCGAAAAGCCCAACGAAACTCCGGGTATTGAACGGGCGGTGCTGCCAGACTGGCCGTGGGTGTATCCCTCCTATACGTTCGGAATTCCGGAAGCGCCTGAATCAATTTCGCGCATTACTATAGATCCCACCGGCCGCATGGCAGATGTGAACCGGGAAAACAACGTCTTTGAGATGGAGGAGGCAACACGCGTTTTTGAAACAAAATGAAGGTGAGGATTCAGCATGAATCCGGGCCCGTTGCAGGGTGGAGATATTGTTGGATACAGATTCTACGGCAACGTTCTGGAAAAAGAGGATTATTGAAATGCAGGAATTGGCAAAACAACGGTTTTTGGAACTCCTCTGCGAACTCATTCCAGGGGCTGTCATCGAACGTGGGGAATATCCGTCAGATATTGCGTGTAGAGGGAAGCCGCATGCTCCAGGTCAATTTGGTTAAGTTCCAGCATCGTTTCCAGTCCTTCAAGTTTTGCATCGCAACTGCGGACCTGGGCGATTTTCGAGGAGATATCATCAGATTTCAACAGGCCGTTGCTGATGACCGCCGCCATCGATAGCAGCGTCGCGAGCAGGCACAGCACCTGCCACACCGGAATGCCGAAAGAAACGACCCCTTTGGCCGCCTCGATAAAACCACTGCCCCCCATGCCGGGTCCGGCCGTTAAAGCGGCAGCCAGGGCCCCCGCAATGATGGAAGTAGTAAGAAGTCGTGACTTTTTAGGCTCATTCCTGCTGAGATAATCCGCCGCTTCCCGCCGTTTGTTTTTTATTTTCTTTAAAAGAGCATTCCTGTCACTCATTGTTACACCCGATGTGGTTCAGTTATCGTTGTTTTCCTTGCCGGATAGAACCTCTCCACCTGATTCCGACAATTGAAGGTCAGGGCTGAGTTCATATATAAAGAGGGCTTTGCAAAACCGTTGTGTTGGCCAATATCGGCATTTTCGTGGATTCGAAATCCTCATATGTGAGATATAAACTGCGGTTCCCGATCCGCTCAGGCTTTGATCTTGAACAAAACTCCTGGTTTTTTAAAGTCCTCTAAAAATATAAACGGCCTATCGTAAAAATGAGGGTATAAAACAGGTGTTAAATCCCTTACATTCTATACGGCCTGACAAAACAAATTACTATCTGGCGCGTTTTGAACCAAAAGTAAAACTCAAATTTGAACGGAGTACTATATGATTAACAGAAACAGTATGCGCACAGTCTTTTTAATGACGCTTGTGGCTGTGCTTTTTATGCTGGTCGGTCAAATTTTGGGTGGATCGACCGGGCTGATTATTGCTTTCATATTTGCAATGGGAATGAATGCCGTGAGTTACTGGTATTCCGATAAAATGGTCCTCAAAATGTACAAGGCGCAGGAAGTGGACCCGCAGTCTAATCCCCAGCTATACAACATGGTAAAAGAGCTGGCGGAAAGTGCAGATCTGCCCATGCCGAAAGTATACATTATTCCCCAGGAGCAGCCCAATGCGTTTGCCACGGGTCGAAATCCGGAGCATTCGGCGGTTGCTTTTACGCAGGGGATCCTCAATGTGCTGGATCGAGATCAGCTGCGCGGTGTGACCGCCCATGAGCTGGCCCATATTAAAAATCGCGATATTTTGACGCAGACCATTGTGACGACGGTCGTAAGCGCGCTGAGCATGCTGGCCCAGTTTGCATTCTTCCTTCCCATCGGTGGAGGCGACCGCGACGGGCCCAACCCGCTGGTGGCCATACTGGTGCTGATAACGGCACCCATTGCCGCCTCGCTGCTGCAGGCCGCCATCAGCCGAACCCGCGAATATGAAGCGGATCGAGTGGGAGCTGAAATTTCGGGCAAGCCGCAGAGCCTGGCTGCCGCCCTCCAGCGTATTGAGCAGGCGGTAGAACAGACGCCGATGCGTGTTTCGGAAACGGCCATGCGCTCTACCTCGCACATGTTCCCGGTGAACCCGTTTAAAGGGGGAAAGTTTATGAGCCTTTTTTCAACCCACCCGGAAACGGAAGACCGGGTAAACAGGCTGATGCATATGGCCCAAACCGGAGAATATAATTTTGATTAAGCAGAGATAGCCACAGGAAGTTCATAAAATTCAATTCTATGCTCAAAGAGACGTAAGAACACTCCTTTCTTCTCCCCGGGGAACTGGGGAGGAGAACTTGGATCTGCTAATTTCAGCCGTTTTCAAAAGGGGGTGGATGCATTCCGTTAAACCAGCAGCGCATTTCCACAGGACCTGGAAGTGTCGCCCATGATATTGATCATGTCCTGCATACCGGCAAATTCCCAGCGACAGAAATAGTTGTGTGTACAAACAACAGGCCGGTATTTTCTACTCTTCCTGCCTGTACTGCTCCTGGTATGCATTTTTTATACGCTGGTTCATATGTCGCCGGTAGTTTTCATATTCGTATTTGCGGATGGTAAACTCCGAATGGTAGGTACCGTCATTACATTCAACATGGAGCTTGTCCGGATGATCGGATTCTGTAATCGTTACCTCTATATTGCCGATTTTGTACGAATTCACGGGATTGTCCATCTCAGGCGACTCTAATTGTATATATGGGTTATTAATACAGTTCTTCAGCGTTGTTCCTAAGTTAACGTGTTTTGCCGGAATATAATGATGCCACGTACCACTACCGGGAACGGAAGCGTCATATCCATTCTTATTCTGCTGCTCCGCTTGGAATAATACACTTTTTAATCGTGAAGATTCAATATTGCAGTCCTGCAATATCCCCCCTCGGTAATACTTGCAACATTGCATTTGTCGATAACGCGGTTACGCATCGTGTTGAGCTTAAAAATTTTTATGTGATTTTTTTCTGCTTTTCAAGCATTATGAGGCTGTTTTTCCGGGGATCCAAAAAAATATTTCTTTGGATCTTACTTTTGGAACGGTCCTTGTAACTACCAAGAGAAAGAACACAGAAACGTTTGAATAAAGGTTAATCGAAAAAAGAGTGAATAAATCACAGATACGATCTTTCACAACATCTAACAATCTCAATCATAAAATCATTACAGGTTTTATTATGAAACAATCAACCAAATACCTTTCTCTATTTCTATTGTCATTCTTTGTGATGGCAGGTAGCGTATTTGCCCAGGACACCGACCGGGACCTGCAATATTATACGAGTCCCGACCAGCGGGGTGTTAATCAATTTGAAGCCCCTTTTACCACGGATCAGGAGTTTGACGGAGTGAACGTTCGCCTCGGCGGCGCCAACACGCTCCAGTTCCAGGCGATTACCCATGAGAATGCGGGTCCCTGGCAATCGGGCGTTGACGAGTCTGGAAATCCGATTATGAGTTCACTGCCGGAACTGGGATCCAATTTCAATCTCGCTACCTCCAACCTGGATTTTGACGTAGCACTGGATAACGGGCTGCGAATGCACCTGCGTACGTATCTCTCCTCCCAGCACCACCCGGAAGCGTGGGTAAAGGGCGGGTATATTCAGATTGATCGCCTGGACTTTATTTCAGAGGGCTTTGCTTCTGATCTGATGGACAACCTCCGCATTAAGGTGGGGCACATGGAGATCAACTACGGTGACAACCACTTCCGCAGAACGGACAACGGGGCGGCTATTCACAATCCCTTTGTAGGCAACTACATTATGGATTCATTTACGACTGAAGTCGGCGGTGAAATTTACTACTACGGCGGGGACCTCTTTGCCATGGTGGGACTCACCAACGGTAAACTGAACCAGAGCACGATCAAAACCGATCCTGCAAACACGGGTAGCTTCGTAGGAAAGCTGGGCTATGACTCCCAGGTGAACGAAGACCTGCGCCTGCGTCTGACCGGTTCTATCTACACCACCGGCCAGGCCAACGGGATCTACCTGTATGATGGTGACCGTGCAGGCTCCCGCTACTACAACGTCATGAGTGGCGGCTTCCGCTCTGGTCGATTTGATCCCGGTTTCGATAACGAGATTACGGCCATCATGATCAACCCCTTTGTCAAATACAACGGCCTGGAGTTCTATGGCGTCTTTGAAACCGTTACGGGTAAAGATGCGGGACAGCCCTCAGATACCTTCAACCAGTATGGTGCAGAACTGCTCTATCGCTTCGGTGCTGGAGAGGATGTCTACCTGGGTGCCCGATATAACCTCGTATCAAATGATGATATTGATATCGAGCGATTCAATATCGGCGGTGGCTGGTTCCTGACCAAAAACGTGCTGGCCAAACTCGAATATGTAACCCAAACCTATGACGGTTTTACCGGTCAACTGGAAGATGGCCAATTTGACGGCGTAATGCTGGAAGCCGTAATCAGTTTCTAACGAATATCCCTAACAAAGCACCAATCCCTATGGTGCGGCTATAAAACGACCTTATGATTGAGTGCGTTATAGCTTACATACATCCCTAAATACATAACTCCCTTATTTTAAAAGCCGCTCCCTGAAAGGAGCGGCTTTTACTATAATAACAGGGTATTGCTGTTCCCCTTCTTTGCTGAAACCATTGAACTCAATCCGATAGAAGGTGAATCTTACCCGGGATCGGCTACTTAACACTCCTGCTACGGTCACTCAACATTAATGTCGAAGCCGGTTGTTAGGTCATCCACTTACTCTTATCCCGAGCTGAGGTTTGCCTGTTATATAGCCTGTCCTCAATAGCCCTTCCATGCCAGCAAATGTACGGTAGCCGACTTCATCTGCTTGATTGCTGACCGGTGGTAACGTTTATCGGGCTATTGCCGGGTGTAGGGGGGCGATAAAAGGTAACCTAAGATACGGAGGCGAAAAAATTGGGAGAGTCAACAGGAGTAAAGACCGGGGATGCCGTAAAGGGTCACTAATTTGCGTTATCCACGCTGGTCTGCCGGTCTATGACCTCCAGCAATTCTTCAAAGTCGATTGGCTTTAGTATCACCGCAGAGGCTCCCTGTTGTAACGCGGTGGACGCATTGTCGATGTGGAAGTATTCGCTGAGGATAATAACAATACTGGAAGAACGATGCCTTTTAATATATTCCAGTATATTCAAACTGTTATGGCGGGGCATGTGCAGGTCCAGAAGTATAATATCGAACTGTTGCTCTCCTATTTTTTGGATCGCCTGTTCTCCATCCTTTGCAACCTGGCAGATATAGCCCTCTCCCGCCAGGAAGAGCGACAGGGCCTCTCTGATGGTTTGCTCGTCATCGATAATTAAAATGGATCGGTTCATTATAGATATTCTTCGAAAGATTTTTATAGCTCTATATGTTAGGTATGCAATACTGGTACCAAAAAGGCGAAAGAATGAAAGTTTTCTGAATACGGCCCCTTGAGAGGCGTTATGCCCACATAAACTGAAATGGAGCTTTGAGAAGCAGGGAAACTGAAATAGCAGTGTTGCAACACTGCAAACCGGGCCGCAGCTATAAATTGCACTACTGCAACGCGCCTGGGATACAGCTGAAATACCCGCGACCGCGACCCGGCAGATGCATAAAGAGGAGGGCTTTTTTACCGGGTAAAAAATAATTCACTGTTATTCACCTTTTTGGAACGATGGTTGCATGTATTAGTAGTAGAACTACAAAATCAATAATCAGAATAATGGAGTTACAATGAAAACGTTCAACATTTATATCCTAAGCTTGCTTGTTGCGGTAATGGCTGGTTCCATAAACGCAAACGCCCAAAACAACGCCTACACGTTGTTATCTGAAAGTAGCATGACCATAGAGGGAACCTCGACGATACACGACTGGGAAGCCGACGTGGAAGAGATGAAATTAACGGCGGATCTGTCCGAAAACCTGTTTGAGTCTGCGGTTCCGGCATCGGCCGAATTTATCAAGGCGCTGTCGTTTTCCGCGGTTGTTGAGAGCATTGAAAGTGGAAAGGGAGGCATGAATAATAAGATCTATGACGCCCTGAAGGAGAAAGATCATCCTGAAATCACATACACGCTTTCCGAGGCGGAGCTTGTTTCCAGTGACGAAAGTACCGGGACGTTTACCCTGGATACCACCGGAGAATTAACGGTGGCGGGTACCACACAAACGATAAGTTTTCCTGTAGAGGGAACGCTCTCTGATGGTGAAAATGTTCGTTTTCAGGGGTCCTACTCGCTGAATATGAAAGATTACGATGTAGATCCTCCCAGCGCTGTTTTTGGCACGATTAAAGCGGGTGAGGAAGTAACGATATCGTTCAATGTTGTAATCGCCAACAAGGCTGTGGCAAATAATTAACAGAAACCGATCAATTCCCATGCTCCGGCACCAGACTGTAATACGATATATTTCCCAGGCGAGACCTGCACTACTGAGACTGCTGAGTGTGGCACTGCTGGCGGTGTGGGGATTATCGCTGCAGCTTGCCGGGGCCCAGGAGATTTCTCCGGCCTATGAGGCGGGAAATATCGAGATTGAACCGACCGGCGCACTCTGGCTGGAGGGATCGGCCTCGGTTGTCGATTACCGCTGCTATGCCGAAAGCCTGGCCGGTTCCGGTGAAATCGAAAATACCACCGAGCCCACCCAAAATGTACAGGGCCAGGGGGATGTAAAGGTAAAAGTAACCATTCCCGTAAAAGCGCTGGAATGTGGTAAAAGCAAGATGAACCGCGATCTCTATGAGGCCTTAAAGGCCGAGGAGCACCCGAGCATAACCTATCAGCTGTTGCAGGCAACCCTCCTCAGTGAAAGTACGCATCCCGATTCGGCCGGCTGGATGAAAATTCAGACGGAGGGCCTCCTGACGATCGCCGGGGTTACCGACACGACCAGCCTGGTGGTAGAGGGGCAGCTGGTCGGGCAGGAGCGATTCCGCGTAAAAGGGGTAAAACCACTGAATATGCACGATTTTGATATTGAACCGCCCACCGCCCTTATGGGCCTTATCAAGGCCAATGAAAAGCTTACGGTCCATTTTGATGTATCCGTTCACCTGAACGGGGGAGGCGAGTAGATTGACCGACCGGCTAAAACATTTTGGTGCCCTCTCCTGCTTGGCCAGGTGTTGTCTTTGGCAAGTTTTTTAAGCGGAAACATCCCTGGTGTCGTATCAAAAACCTGGATTTCGGTTTGTTCCTGACCGAACGCGGATAAACACCGATCAGGCTGATCTGCACAGGTCAATTATGTGAGGGTGCTGTTGGAACACCTGTTCTGTGGTTAATCCGCAGTATCCGTTTCATCTGCGTTCCGGCATCCCGTAAAGCTGCATGGTTACGGTTGACTGGCCACCAGTTTCCATTCTATGAATCAATCGCGTACCGCTCCATTTTGCGATACAGCGTGGAGGGATCGATGCCCAGCAGGCGGGCCGTCTCCGACTTGTTGCCATCCGTCCGCTTCAGCACGCTCTTGATATGATGCTTTTCAAACGCGTGTACCGCCGCGTCGAGCGACTGGCTGTCAAGGTCCACTTTGTCATCGGTGTTGCGGATGGAGGCGGGCAGGTCCTCAACAGTTATGTGATCTTCAGTCCCGAGAAGCACTGCCCGTTCGATGACATTTTCCAATTCCCGCACATTCCCCTTCCACTGGTAGGAGATCAGCGCGCTCATCGCATCGCTGGTGATTCCCTTCACGGCCCTGTTCAGCTCGCGGTTGTATTTGTTTAAAAAATGGTGTGTGAGGATGGGGATATCCTCCTTGCGCTCCTCCAGCGAGGGCATCGCAATTTCAACCACATTGAGCCGGAAATAGAGGTCTTCGCGGAAAGTGCCCTTTTCCACCTGTTCTTCCAGGTTGCGGTTGGTGGCCGTAATAATCCGGGCATTGAAATTTACTGACCGGTTTGACCCGACCGGTTTGACCTCTTTCTCCTGCAGAACCCGCAGGAGCGTGACCTGTACGCCGGGAGGAAGTTCGCCGATTTCGTCAAGGAATACCGTTCCCCCGTTGGCTGCTTCAAAAATACCCTCATGGTCTTTATCCGCCCCGGTAAAAGCCCCTTTTTTATAACCGAAAAGTTCAGCTTCCACCAGGTCGGCCGGGATAGATCCGCAGTTGAGGGCCAGGAACGGTTTGCCGGACCGGTCGCTGTGGGAGTGGATGGCGCGGGCCACGAGCTCCTTGCCCGTACCGCTGGCACCCGTAATAAGTACGTGGGTTGAGGCGTTGCTTACCCGGCTGATCATGTCATAAACCCGCTTCATCGCCTCGCTTTCCCCGATAATGTGATTGAAGTTGAACTTGCGGTCGATCTGTTCGCGCAGGTACCGGTTTTCCTGGATAAGCTCTTTGTGTTCCAGCAGGTTTTGGATGCGGATCAACACTTCTTCAAAATCGATCGGTTTCAGGATATAGTCGGAAGCGCCTTTGCGGAGCGCTTCCACGGCGGTTTCCACAGTGGCGTGAGCGGTAATAATGATGGTAAGGGTCTGGGAAGAGAGCTGTTTGGTCTTTTGAAGCACTTCTAGGCCGTCGGCCCCGGGCATCTTCAGGTCGCTTATCAGGATATCAAACCGGCCATCCTGGACCGCCTCAATCGCCGCCGTCCCGTCTGCAACCGTCGTGCAGCGATATCCTTCATCCTCCAGTATCATGGAGAGGGTTTCCCTGATCTCTTTCTCATCGTCGGCTATTAAAATCGAACCTTTCATCTACTGCTGTTCCTGGTTGTGATTATTGGTTTTTGGGAGCGTGATGGTGAATGTGGTGCCCTGCCCTACTTCCGACTCAACCGAAATGGTTCCTCCCATCTTGTTGATGATGCCATGACTGACCGAAAGGCCCAGCCCGGTACCGGCCCCAACTTCTTTGGTCGTGAAAAAAGGCTCGAAAATCCGGTCCAGGTGCTCTTCGCTGATCCCCGTGCCGATATCAGACACCATGATGCAGACGCCTTCGGGTTCCTCCATCCTTTTTGTGTTGATATTTACTTCGGGGTCTTCAACTTCATTCATCGCATCAACGGCATTGAGCAGCAGGTTTACCAGGACCTGGTGGATATGGTCGGGCACACAGAGAATAGTAGGCAAATCAGGATTAAGATTCAGGTTAAAGGCCACATCCCGGCAGCGGGCGTCGTGCTTGAGCAGGCCCACCGCCGACTCAATGGTGTTGTTGATCTGCGTTTCCTCCCGATCCAGGCTGGAGGGCCGGGAAAAGTCCACAAGATCGCGAACAATTTTGTTTATTCGCTGGATCTGGTCACGCACCTTCGTGAGCTGGTTCTGTACGAATTCGTCATCGGTTCTGCGCTGGACCAGCTGGGTCAGGGATGAGATGGCCGTCAGCGGATTACCGATCTCGTGGGCCACGCCCGCCGCCATATGTCCCACAGCCGCCAGCCGTTCCGACTGCTGCACCTGTTCTTCCCGCATGCGGAGCTCCGTCAAATCCCGGAGTACCTGCGATCGGCCAACGATTTTGCCATCTACATCCCGAATAAAAGACTCGGTTAAATTCACCAGCACCCGGTTGCCATCCTTGGTCAGCCGCTCGGTTTCGTAGTTTTGCACATAGCCCCGGTACTGCATGCCAAACTCCAGGCAGTCGAGTTCGCGTGCTTCCAGCAGGTCGCGGGGAATAAATTTTTTAATAGACTCCCCGACAATCTCCTGTCGGTCCCACCCGAAAATATCTTCCGCCCCGCGGTTCCAGGCGGTAATTATGTCGTCGTTGTTAACGGCCAGGATCGCATCTGCTGATTGCTCAATAATATCTTTGTAGCGACCCTCGGCGACCTCCAGTCGGTCTTCGTAGAGTTGCCGGTATTTGTAGACGGTCCAGGCCGCCCATACCACAAGCAGTATCGATACGAGCACGCCACGGGTAAAATAAAGCCATCGCAGGGTGCTGATAGAGGGATCGTCCAGGATCGTCATCTGCACGATTTCGAAAAATCCGAAGACGGCCCCCAGTATTAGCAACGAGGTGAATATCAGGTACCCCAGCCGCACATATTTAAAAAACTTCAGCAGTTCTCTCATCAAGTCAACTCATTATTGGATCGCTTTACAAACGTGATTGATATTCAGTGAAAGATCAGGAATTGACCGCATTAAATCTATCTTACCACAGGCCCAATAACCGCCGGATGGTAATAATCTGGCCTGTATGATACGAATTGTGGTCAATAATCAAGATCGCCTCCCTGAACAAAGTCTGCCCGTCTCCATGGGGAAAAGGTGTAAACAGGTCTATTCCGGGATCTTTCACCAGGTCAATCATCTCCTGCAGGTCAGAGTTGATAGCCTCAAGAGAACGCTGCCATTCCGCATTTCCGGACGGGGCTTTTTCGGGCGGCCAGTAGTCGTCGGGCCACTTCGGGGCCTCATACCCGGGATTGACAGAAAACTCCAGGATGTCGGCTTGTGCGATGCGCAGGTGCTCCACAAGTTCCCAGATGGAGTAGGGAAGTGAGTTCGGGCGTATCCCCACGTCGCTGATATTAAGCCCTTCTACGGCGCGTTCAAAACTGGTGTGGGCATGTTCGTTTGCCAGCTGATCGATAAGATGTTTCCTGAGATCGTCCATAATTTGGTTGCCTGGTTTAATTACATTCCCCGGTACCGGGTGGAAATTTTATTCTCAGAGGTCTTTCTGAACGAGATGAGGGACGTAAAATAAATGTTAGTCGGGAGGGCAAAAAGAAAAAGCCCGGCAGACACCAGACTTTGTTTTAGACAACTGTTATTAATTTAAGGGATTATACCCATACAGATCAACTATTTTTTTAATTCACTAACTAATATATAAGTAAACTATATTTATAATTGATCTTTATCTGCTTAACATATAGCTTTTTAAGCTCGGATTTAACGATAGCAATGTAATAAAATGACCATTTGGTAGTCTTTTATGCCTAAAGAGATAGGAAGCCTGACACTGTATTCTGTAGATGATCTCCATGAGAAGCTCGGACTCAGTAAAATGACGATTCGCGCGTACCTGCGTGAGGGGAAAATACGGGCCCGAAAGCTTGGAGTACAGTGGTATGTGACCGAAGAAGCCCTGCGCGAATACTTTGACGAGCCGAGGGTAGATCCGCCGGCTCAAAAGAGCAGGAAAAAGTCGACCGGGAACTTTCGCTATGTGGTACAGGGCATTAACGACCTGGTGAGCGAAAAGCAGGAGTGTGAGACGCTGGACGAGACCATCGAATGTATAGAAAACCAGGCGATTATCAGCTTGTTCCAGGTGGCCGTGGTAAATAAAGAAACCGACGAGGTTGAGGAGCTGATCAAGGCGCGCGAATTCCTGGACCGTTACCGGAAGTAACGCTGCTGGCGGCTCAACCTGAAGGGTTGATTTTCAGGCATGCTGAATGGCGTGCGAAAAGGCCTCACCGTCCAGGCTGCAAGGTTCGAAAATCCAGTCGCCAATATTTGCTGCCGGCAAAGGGACACCGGGAAAAAGACCGGGAGGCTGCTTATTTGGGTTTCAGGAATAGCACCAGTAACGATAAGAGTAAACTCAGGACAATAATTTATGTTGAAGAAAGATGATACCAAGCTCGAGATTTTTGGATTCGGAGAAACGGAAGCCGACAAGTTTTACGCACTGGTGAATTTGAATAAAAGTCCCGACGGCATTGATCTGGAGGAGCTGTCGCTTGCAGATCCCCGCAAGTTTGACGAAGAGCTGAACAGGATGGGGTGTATTTTGCTGCTCAAGGGCGAAGAGGTGGAAGAGCTGATCAATCGGGGGGATATTGAGGATGCCGACCTTCACAAATCGCTGTATGAGCTGGCCGTGGAAGAGGAGATCATAAAATAATGCGGGAAGCACAGGATAAAGGCCGGATTGAATAAACCGCGGGCTTTGAGAGGGGGGCCGACCTCTACACTTCGAATGGTCCCTCCTTTTGCCACCATTTCCAGGCCCGAAGCAGGGTGATCGCGGTTTTCCCGTCAGAAATCTCTCCGGTGTGTGCCATCTCGACGGCCTCCCGAAACGGCACTCGTTCCTTGACCAGGAACTCATCCTCATCCACAGTCTGTTCGAACTCCTCGATTTCCCACGCGATATACAGGTGGATAATCTCATCAGTGTAGCCGATGCTGGGATAAAAGTTGCCGAGGTAATGGAACTGTTGGCAGGTAAGCCCCGCCTCCTCTTTTAGTTCGCGGCGGGCGGTGCTGTCGGCCGTTTCGCCGGGATCAATTTTTCCGGCGGGCACTTCGTAGAAAATCTGCGCTACCGGGTAGCGAAACTGCTTGACCAGCATGACATCTCCATCCCTGAATACGGGAAGAACAGCCGAGGCCCCGGGATGCTTAATCCATTCTCTTGTCGATTCAGACCCGTCAGGCAGCCTGGCTTCGTCAAAAAAAACATGCAGCAGGCGGCCGTCAAAAATCTCTTTTGAACTGATCCGCTTTTCAACCAGCTGTTCACTATCCGAAATTAAGCTCATCGAGTATATCCTTTTCTTTTCCGTTTGAATTCATACCTTTGATGCTCAAAGTATAACCAATTAGGATGGCAGAAACAGTGGAAAAAGCGGCGTCCGATCCAGTTAAAATCCGGGTAAAAAACAAGGTGTTTACCTGGTCGAATGCGATTTCGGCCTCGCGTACGATCATCTCCTTCCCGGTAATCTACCTGCATTACGTGAATGACTTTCAGGTTACCTGGCTGGTGGTTGTGCTCCTGGCTTATGGGGTCATTTCAGACTACCTGGATGGCATTATAGCCCGGAAAACGGGCCAGGTGTCTGAGCTGGGAAAGATTCTTGATCCCATAGCCGACAAACTGACCGCCTTTTTCCTTTTTATCTACACGGTTTACATCGGCTATATCCCCCTGTGGTTTTTTGTATTTGCCGTTATTCGTGATCTGCTTATCCTTTCGGGTTCCGTCTATATTAAGCTAACCCGGGGCAAGGTGGCCATGGCGGTGACCTCCGGCAAGTTTGCGGTCAACGGACTGGCTGCGTACTGGATGAGTGTCTTTTTTGCACCGGAAGCCGGCCCGTTTCACCTCTTTTTTATGGGAAATGCCATTGCATTAATGGTTTTCTCCTTTTTTGATTATCTTCAACGATTCAACCAGATAAGGCAAGGGGCCGAATTTAACTGAATATTTGGTCTGGTTCCCTGTTTGGAGACGACATCGGTGCTTGAATATCTGTCTGGTTGAACGAATGCAATGTCAATTTATATCAATGGTAGCATACGCCAATGGGTATTTTAGAGAAGCTTGGACTTAAGAAAAAAGAGAAAGTCGACAAAGGAGTGGAAAAAAGCCGTTCCTCCCTCCTGGAAAAGATCGGCAAGGCGGTCGCCGGCAAAACCACGGTGGATGCAGCCGTTCTGGACGAGCTGGAAGAGATTTTGATCACCTCCGATGTAGGCGTGCAAACCACACTTGAAATCATCGACCGGATTGAAGGGCGGGTCTCCCGCGACAAGTACCTGACGGAAAACGAATTGCAGGATATGCTGCGCGATGAGATCATCGGTCTGCTGAAAGAAAGTTCTGCCGAGAGACCGGCAGACTTTGATGCCGAGTTTCCCACCAAACCTCACGTTATTTTGGTGGTAGGCGTAAACGGGGTGGGTAAAACCACCACTATCGGCAAGCTGGCGCACCTGTACAAACAGACCGGCAAAAAGGTCATGATCGGTGCGGCAGATACGTTCCGGGCAGCCGCCGTTGATCAGCTGAAGATATGGAGTGAACGCGCTGATGTGCCTCTTATCGAACAGGGACAGGGGGCTGATCCCGCGGCCGTTGCCTATGATACGGTTTCGGCAGCCCAGTCGCGCGGCGCCGATGTGGCCATTGTAGACACCGCCGGCCGACTGCACAACAAAAAGTCGCTGATGGATGAACTGGCTAAAATCAAGCGGGTGATCGGCAAGGTGGTGGAGGGTGCCCCGCATGAAGTGCTGCTGGTACTGGATGCCTCAACCGGCCAAAATGCGATGCAGCAGGCGAACGCCTTCACCTCTTTTGTGGATATAACGGGACTGGTGCTCACCAAGCTGGACGGTACCGCCAAGGGGGGCATCGTCCTGGGAATCTCTCACGAATTTGAGATCCCAGTCAAATATATTGGTGTGGGGGAAGATATCGATGACCTGCAGGTCTTTGATCGTGAACTGTTCGTAAACTCCCTGTTTGGAGATTAATTGCAAAAAGCCTGGATCTCTGAAAACGGAGGAGAACAGGAGTTTGAATGTTGTAAAGCTCTCTTACAAATAAACCGGGAGTAGTTATTTGTATCCTCTGCCGGATTTCCAGGGAATAAAATATTTGAAGAAGGCTTTGCAACATCCTTAATTCCTCGTTCTGAGGGAGTTGTACTCCCGTCTAAAGGGGCAATAAGGTCGGTGGTACCACCTCCAAACAAAATAGTTAGGTTCTGCAAAAGTCCCTTGAAGAAGGTTATAAGGCGGGGAACCCAGCCTGGATGGGGTTGAAAATTGCAGGTTGTATCTTGTCATTATACCAAATGAGGATATGTAGTCCCGGATATACGGAAATATCGTTATCGTGCCAACAACGGCCTGGCACGGCTTGTCTGATTCTCCCGAGCTAATCGAAAGTTAAATATGGCAACCAGCCTTTTTAAGAATTCAGTTACATCTGCATTAAAAGTGCTTTTTGTGTTCCTCTCCCTGTTGGGAGGAACGGCAATGATGGCTGAGGCTCGGCCCGCTATTGCCGATACTGCCCGCGCCTTTCAGTTGTTTCAAAAAGCGGATTCCCTGCAGAAATTTGCCCGCTACGATTCTTCCTCCTCATATTTTGAAAGGGCTGCGAGGCTGTATGAAAAGGCGGGGTCCTGGAGACGCGTTGTCGACAGTAACATTAATCTGGCAATTAACAGTATTGAGAGTGCCCGGTATGAGACGGCGAATACTGCTATTGCACAGACGGAAGACCTGGTACAGGAGCATACGCCCGGAAGTCCCCGGCTGCGGGCGAAGTTGCTGCGGCTCGGTGCGCGCCTGGATATGGAGCAGTCGCAATATGATTCTGCCATCACAAAAATTCAGAAAGGACTTGAGCTGCTTTCCGGCCAACAGCAGGAATATGCCAGATTACGTGCATACCTTCTTTTCTACCTCGGAGAGGTGTACGACAGCCAGGGAAAGCTTGAGCTGGCGATGGAGCAGTTTTTTCAGTCGCTGGATATATTCCACCGTTCGGAACCTCCGGGGTCCCTGTTTGTCAGCAAGGTGTACAACAGCATCGGTGCCACTTATCAAAAAATGGGTGATAACGGGACCGCAATGGAATATTACCGGAAAAGTATTGAGATCGACAGGAACCTGCTGGGTCCGGATCACCCGAATGTAGCCCGTGGAATCAATAACATTGCGATTATTCATTATTACCGGGGGGACTACCAGCAGGCGCTGGATTATATGAAAGAGGCTACCCAAACACTGAGCCGATATTGGGGAGAGCAGCATCCGCAGGTGGCGGCCGGGTATAACAATATCAGTATTGTGTACTCGGAAACAGGCAATTTGGAAGCCTCGGTCCGCTACATGCGAAGGTCCATCGAGATAAAAGAGCAGGTGATCGGGAAGGTCAACCTGGACGTGGCGATTGGCTACCAAAACCTTGGGGCTCTGCATTACGATATGGAAGCATACGACCAGGCAATTAAATACTACAAGAAGGCGCTGAGCCTCCACCGCCAGATCTTTGAGGGCCGGCACCCCGAAATTGCCAATATCTATGCGAACCTGGGAGAAGCCTATTCCGCCAAAAAAGCGTATGACGAGGCACTTCAGTGGCTGGAAAAAGACCTTGAGATGAATATTCCCCTGCTGGGAAGCGAGCACCCGTTTATAGCCGATACTCATACCAAGATCGCCCAAAATTTTATGCGGCAACAAAATCCGGAGGCCGCCCTTCAGCATATTCAAAAAGCCATTTCCATCCTGTCAGGCAACAATCCTGGAGAGAACGGGGGCCAGGAAGGGGTACATGACAGTGTTACCCATCCGGTCTTGCTGATGGAGGCCCTGCAAGGCCGGGGCGAAGCGTATCGCGCACTGTTTCAACAAACCGGGGAGCTCGATTATCTGGAGAAGGCGATGGAGACCTACCTGTCGGCTTCCTCGCTGGTTAATAATATGCAGGCGGGATACCGGAGCGATGAGTCAAAACTGGTGCTGGCGGAACGTGCGGATGCGATCTACAAACGCGGGCTGGATACAGCCTACAAGCTCTACCGGCGCACCGGAAGCTCGAAGCAGGTAGCTTATGCTCTCTTCTTTGCCGAACAGGGAAAGGCACAGGTGCTGCTAAGACAGTTAAAGGAGATGGAAGCGAAAAGTTTTGCCGGCGTGCCGGATTCGCTGATCTCCAGGGAACAGCAGCTCCGTCGTCAGATTACCCGCGTGCACAGGAGTATTGCGGAAAAGACAGACCGTGAAACCCATATCGATTCGCTTCAGATGACAAGCCTGCAAGACTCGGTCTTTACGTTGAAGCAGCAGTTGTCAGCACATATTGAACAACTGGAGCGGGAGTATCCCCAATACTACAGGCTTAAATACCAGGAGGTAACTATTACCCCAGAAGATGTTAAAGCGATGCTGAAGCCCGGTCAAACGATGATCGAGTATGCCTCCGGCCGAAACGCGCTGTATGCGTTTGTCGTGAACCGGGCTCAGATCCGGCTGCAAAAGGTCGGGGCAGATACCACCCTGGATTCGTTAATCCATCAATTTCGTACGGTAATTGAGGAGAATGATAAACAGGAGTTTGCCCATACCTCAAACCGGCTGTACGAAACACTGATTGCCCCCCTGGCGCCGCATGTAAAGAGCTCCAGCCTGATAATAATACCCGATGGAACACTCCATTATCTTCCGTTTGAAGCATTAACTACAAAACCGGCCGGTCCCGAAACAGATTACCAGGAAATGCCCTACCTGTTGGAACAGCATGCCATCTCTTACGCCCCCTCGGCCACGCTTCTGCAATTCTGGCGCCAGGACCAAAGGCAGGAGGGGCACAAATCACTGGTCGGCGTGGCCCCGGTATTTTCTCAGTACCAAGAGCAGGCCGGCACGAATAAAAGCAGGGATACTCCGCCTGTCCACGCCCTTCCTCTAAGTCGTTACGAGGTTCAGCAGGTAGACTCCATCATGAACAGTAAGGGGTACTTGACAAAGTTGTATCTTGAGCAGGAAGCTTCGGAAGCGATATTTAAACAGTCGGTTCAGGAGCAGTATGAGATCATCCACCTGGCTACCCACGCATTTCTGTCGCAAGACTCGGTGACCGCGCCCGGAATCCACTTTGCCAGGGAACCGGGTCATCAGGAAGATGAAGATGGCATCTTGCGATTGCAGGAAGTTTACAACCTGCAGCTGAACGCCCGGCTGGTTGTGCTCAGTGCCTGCGAAACCGGGCTGGGGAAACTGCAGCGTGGAGAAGGGATCATCAGCCTGGCACGGGCTTTTGAGTATGCGGGGGCGCAAAATTTGCTGGTCTCGTTGTGGAAGGTCGATGACCGGTCTACCTCGGAACTGATGATCGAGTTCTACCGGCATCTCGATAATAACGGTTCACTGCGAGAGGCGGCCCGGCAGGCAAAGCTTCACCTGCTAAATGAGTCGCAGTACGCCGCGCCCCGGTTCTGGGCTCCGTTTGTGCTCATCGGCGAATAGGTAGAGGGCTTGGCAAAATCCTAATATCCTGATTCTGAGGGAGTTGTATTCCCTTTTAAAAAGTCAATAAGGTCGGTGGTACCACCACCTTCCTACAAATTAGCAGGTTCTCTAAAGGTCCCTGGGAAATGGGAACTGCCGGTGATAAGTCGAAGAGAAAAATTAAAAGCAGGACCCAGTGAGAGGGCCCTGCCCAAGAAAGGAGACTATAAGCTTCGATGCTTAGCTGTCACTGTCTTCGGGGCTCGGAAGATTTCTTTCCGAATCTTGACCTCCTGAATCGTCATCCTGACCATCAGGCATCTGGCTAAGCGTGGTATCGTTGTCAAATAGAGTGCTGGATTTCTGGTTGAGTATCAACATTGTCAACCTCCGTTGGCTGTTTTAGTGTTGCGCTTTATTATAATAGACCGTTTGGCAGGACATTCCTTACAAATTAATTTTATTTTTTGATCATTTGTCCTTTTTAGCTACTGATTTTTTTGCTTACTTGAGGACAGCAGGCAATTTACAGTGGATGGTATCGCATACAATGCTCTTGAAACGGTTTGGTATTTTGGGGTTGGTGCTGGTGGGACTTCCTGTTCTTCTTCAGGGGCAAAACCTGCAACGGGCCGACTCACTCGCAACAGTCGGGATCAAATATGAGCAGCGTGGTAATTATAAGGAAGCTGAATTGTATCTTTCAGAGGCGGTAAGTCTCTACCGGCAGCACCAGGTTCAGGACACTTCTCAATATATCAATACGCTGTTTTCTTATACCGAGGCGCTTTTTCAGCGGGCGAAGTATGACAAGGCGCTGTCGCAACTGGAAATTGTCAAACCCCTGGCAGAGCAGAGGCGGGATACTTCGAATCTCACATCGGTCCATAACTACTGGGGACTCATACAAAAATATCAAAGTCGGTTTCCTGCCGCCCGGAAACGGTATCAGAAGGCACTTCAGCTGGCTATCTCCAGCAATGATTCCCTGATGATTGCAATCATACACGACAACCTGGGCAGTGTAAACCTTGAACTGGGTGATTATGCCTCCTCTCTTGAACACCGGAGTAAGGCGTTGACAATTTTTCAAAAGGTGGGCACCGACCTCAATCAAGCTATTACCCTTAATAACATCGGGATGACCTACATAAACCTTTCGATGTATGATCGGGCCTATGACTACCTTTCCAAAAGTTTATCTTTGAGTAAGAATCTCAATAATACGGCCCGGCTTACCACGGCATATCTCAATATCGGGATGGTTCACTTTAATCTCGGAAATTATGACCAGGCCCTGGTCTCCTACCAGAAAGCCCTGGAGTATGCACAAGAAACCGGCAACCCGGTGAGGCGGTCCCACTTGCTGGTAAATTTGGGAAATCTCTACTACCGGCTGGGAGATATTGAAAAGTCACTGAACTATTACCAGGAAAGCCTGGAGCTGGTGCTCCGTCACAACATCACATCGCCCGTCGAGCTTTCTACCAAGTACAAGAACATAGCTACGCGGCAGGTTGACCTGGGACAGATGGAACAAGCCCGACAGAATTACCATAAAGCACTTGAGCTACGCAAGCAGACGGGCAATGTTCGTGAACTGGCCCTCTCCTACCTGGATATCGCCCAGCTGGAACGGGGACGTAATCATTTTGATAAGGCGCTCGACTATGTGGAGCGCAGCAAACAGATTGCCGACTCCACCCGCATACGTGATTTAATGGTAAAAGTACAGGTTGAGCTGGGACTCATACAGCGAGCTCGCGGTAATCCGAGGCGGGCTCTCCCTCACTTTCGGACAGCTTATCGCCAGGGCAGGGTTACCAGCGACCGGCTTACACCGCGGCCGCTGGCCTTGCTGGCACACACTTTTAATGAGATCGGCTCTGACAGCGCAGTTGTCTATGGGACTAAGCTTGTAGATATAATTGAAAGCAGCCGAAGCAGGGTGGGAGAGCTGGCCAGCCTGAAATCGGGATATTTTGAAAACTACGCCGACTTTTATGTAAACCTGGCCTCATGGATGTTAAAATACCGCGGTGACAAGCAGCGGGCTTTTGAACTTGTGGAGGCCTCCCGGGCGCGTACGCTGCTGGATGAGCTGGTACAGGCCTCAAAAAACCTGGATGATCTGCTGCCGGTTGAAGATCAGCTAAAAAAGCAGCGACTGCAGAAAACCATAGAGAACTACCAGGGCCAGATCGCTACCACGACCAGCATATATGAAAAGCAGCGGCTGAAAAAAGAATTGCGCAGTGCGGAACTGGAATATGCCGCTTTTATGAACGAGATCAGTGCTCAAAATGAGGGCTTCAAGAAGCTGGAATACCCAACCCCGGTTTCGGCAGCAGACGCACAGGCACTGACGGGCGGTGATACGGCAATCCTGGAATACGCCTTTGCTGACGAAGCGCTGCTGATATTTCTGATCACGCGGCAGCAGATCCGGGTACAGCGGGTCGATGTGGCTGGCGGCCGGCAGGACCGGCACCGGATAACTACCCTGGTGGAGCAGTTCAGGGACAACATACTGGCCCACCAGCCCAGCCACCTGATCCAGGCGCAGTCATCCGAGCTGGTCCACCATCTGATCACCCCTTTTTTCGAGGAACTTTCGGGTTATGAAAACCTGATGATTGTCCCGGATGAAGTACTGGCCTACCTCCCCTTCGAAGCGCTGATGGTCGAGGGTGAATATTTGATTGAGCAGTTTAGTATTAAATACGCCCCTTCGATGACCACATTTTCGTTACTGAAGAACAGGAAAGAGCGACATTCGGGCCACGAGCGGGAGTTGCTGGCGATAGCGGGATCCAGCTTTGAGGGAATATCCAGCCCGTTACAACGGGGCGAAGCCTACCCTCCCCTGCCGGCTACACTGGCTGAAGTCGATTCTATTGCCTCAAAATTTAATGATGCAGAGGTATTCAAGAAGGGGAATTTCAGTGAGCAATTTATAAAAGAGAGTCTCACCAAAAACTACCGGTATATTCACCTGGCCACGCATGGCATCATTGATGAAGAAAACCCCAATCTTAGCGGGCTCGCCCTCTCCACCTCCCCCTCGGAGGCGTCCGGAAGAGAAGACGGGATGCTGAGGAGCTCGGAAATTTACCAGCTCAACATAAATTCCGATATGGTGGTGCTGAGCGCCTGCAACTCGGGGCTTGGCAAAATGGTGAACGGTGAAGGCATGCTGGGACTGCAGCGGGCTTTTTTCTATGCCGGCGTGCCCACGGTGAGCGTGAGCCTCTGGAATGTATATGACCGGTCTACAGCCTACTTTATGGACCAGTTTTACAGCTCGTTGCTGAATCGGGCAGAGAGCCTGCACTCGTCGTGGAGCTGGAGCTCGCTGTTGCGATGGGTGGGATGGGATCCGTCGGTTCCCTTTGGAGACGCCGCCCCCGCGATGCGTCAAGCCAAGCTGAAGATGCTGGAGCACCCGCTTTTTCACCACCCGGTCTATTGGGCCCCGTTTATCGTGCTGGGCCGGTAAGTTTTTTAGCGTGGCTGGGTACGGGTCATGTCGATGAATTCCTGGTTATCTACCGACGGCGGATCCTCCTCATTTGCCACAACAACGGTCGTAGCATAGATCGTCCGTACTATTTTTGCGAGCTTGTCAAACCGGATTTTGTGAACTTCATCGGAGGGGCGGTGGTAATCTTCGTGAACCCCTGTAAAGAAAAAGACAAACGGCAATCCGAACCGCCCGAAATTCCAGTGATCGCTGCGCCGGTAGAACTGGTTGGGATCCTGAAGGTCGTTGTATCTCATATCGAGTTCGATGTTGCCCGAACGGCTGTTGGCAACGGTCAGCATGCTGTCCAGTTCAGAAGAGATAATACTGCTTCCGATGATATAGGAATAGTCGGTAATCCCCTCTTGTTTGTGCCTGGAATCGATCCGCCCGATCATGTCGATGTTAATGTTGGCGACAGTCTGTTCCATCGGGATAACAGGATGGTCGGAATAGTAGCGGGAGCCGAGCAGCCCCTTCTCTTCAGCGGAGACATGCAGGAAAAGAATGCTTCTCCTGGGGGCGTGACCCGCTTCCCGGGCCTGTGAAAGAGCATGGGCAATGTTCAACATCGCTACCGTTCCGCTGCCGTCATCGTCGGCGCCATTGTAGATGGCGTCGCCCGTTGAGTCCGGCTGACCTACGCCAACATGATCGTAATGGGATGTCAGCACGACAACCTCATCCTTCAGCTCGGGATCGCCTCCCGGGAGCATCGCAACCACATTTTTTGTTTTTAACCGTGAGAGGGAAGCAGAGGGAGCTTGCGAGAGAGAGTACCCTGTTTTTTGAGGCGAAAACGAGCTGATCTTTTCAATAAGCTCCTCCCGGTATTGCTGCAGGGCCTCCGGCGTTGAATCGATATCCAGGATACGGGCCGCCAGGCTGGGTTTGACCAAATTGTATCCCACGGGAAGATCTCCGCGTGAGTCATCTTTCAGGTACTCCAGCCCAAACCGGGTCGGTTCAGCGTACCGGATGTTATTTTTTTGGGCGGTAGCCTGGTATTCCTCTTCACTAATAGGAGCAATATTGAGAATGCCCGCCGCTCCCCGTTCCTCGATGATGGTATTGAACCGGGTTTTCCCGTTGATGGAGGGATCTATCACCGTTTCGCCGTCAACCTTGTGGGGAATCTGCTGGAAGATAAGCACCCACTTGCCCTCCAGGTCCATATCACCCAGGTGATTGACATCCCGCCGGGGGTCGTTGATGCCAAACCCGGCAAAGACAATTTCGCCGGAAAGGGAATCGCTGCCCCCGAAAGAGCGGATAAAGTTCCCGGTGCTGGTTTGACTTTCCACGGAGCGGTCCACCAGGCTGCCCCCTTTGTACAGCTGAAATACCGTGCTGTCCCGTTTCAGCGCGCTCAGTGAGAAGTGCTGGAAATAGCTGTTTTGATCACCGGCCGGCTGCAGGCCCATCGATGCATACAGGTCGGCCAGGTAGCGCGCGGCAATGTCGAGCTCCTTGCTGCCGGTATCGCGGCCTTTCAGGGAATCGTCAGCCAGCACGGCAAGGTGGCGATGCAGGAACCCGGTACGGATCGCCTCCTGGTGGTTGAGCAGCTGGTCGGTACTGCGTTCAGCCGGGGCACTCTGACCAACGGCCTGCCCGTGCAGGATAAACAGGAGAAGTATAGCGGGAAAAAACAGGTAGAGAAGCAGATTTCTTTTTTTCATGGTAGTAAACAGCCAGGATTAAAGAGGTATGTTGCGAAACAGGAAGTTAATTTCAGAAAACGGGTTGTCGGGGTTAGGTAGCATATAACAGGCTGACAGAGTTTTTATTCTGCCGGCGATTCCCGCATCGTGTCTCCGATAATCTCGTCAACGGGGCGAAGGTCCAGGTAAAACTCGGTCGGATCATCGTCATCGATATAGAGACTGATCTGCTGCTCTTTCAACATTTCGAGGACCGCGAGAAAGGTGACTACCACCTTTGTTTTACTGCTCAAATCCAGGCAGATCGCCTTAAATGAGGTCCGCCCGCCGCGATGGAGCTTCTCCAGGATGTATTCGGTCTGCTGCTCCACGGTAAGCCCGATCTTTTCCACATGATGGGCCGTCGGCTGATGCTCCGCCTGCGTGAGCACCTTGTTAAAAGCGGCCATCAGGTCAAATATAGTGACATCCTTGAGCGCCTCCCCGGTCGCCTGTTTCTCAACTTCATCGACCTCGTGGTAGCCCCGGTAGTGAAATTTTTGGGCCTCTTCCTCGATAGCCGACATTTTTTCTGCCGCCTCCTTGTACCGCTTGTATTCCAGCAGCCGCTGCACCAGCTCATAACGGGGATCGTGTTCATCCATCTCATCATCGCCGGAGTCCTCCCTGGGAAGCATCATGCGCGCTTTGATCGACATCAGCATGCTGGCCATCAGGATAAATTCACTCGCAACATCCAGGTCCAGCTCTTCCATCAGTTGAATATATTCCAGGAACTCTTCCGTAATATAGGAGATCGGAATATCATAGATGTCGAGCTCGTCCCTTTTGATAAAAAAGAGCAGCAGGTCGAGAGGACCTTCAAAATTTTTGAGCTGAACTCGGTACATGAGAAATTCTTAAAATGGAAAAGGGTGCAACCAACACTGATGGTACAGTTCTTTGGCTAAAAAAGGAAATTTTAATAACGAATGCAGCACCAATACATAATTTTGATTTGTTTTTAATACCTTTGGGTTGAAGTAGCATTCGGGGTGCAAAAAAATGACAGTTAAAAATCAGGAAGTTGGATGGATTATTCAGAGTTAGCAGAAGCTCTCCAGGATGGCGATGATGTAAAAGTAAATAAGATTCTTGAGGAGATCATACCCCGCCTGGTCCGTTTTTTGGAGATCCACATGGGGGCCTCAACAGCAGATGCGGAAGATTGTGTGCAGCACTCGCTGGAACGCGTCCTGAAGGTACTCAGGGAGGACGGGTTGAACAATGCGGACCGTATACTAACCTACCTTATGAGCACCTGCAGGAATAATTACCTGAAGGAGCAGGAGAAAATAAGGGAAGTAAATTATGATCACGTTCCCAGGACAGAGTTTCACAAGCCCAACCAGGTAAAATCCATACTGGACCGGGAGCGCAAGCAGATTTTGAAGCGCTGCATCGAGGAGCTGAAGGAGATGTATCGCACATTCATCGAGTACTGGTTTGAACACCCCGACTCTGAAGCCGATATGGTAGCCTCCCATTTTGGTATCAGCGTCAATAATGTATGGACCCGGAAGCACCGGGTGATTAAAAAACTGAACCAATGTTACAAGCGGAAAATCAATCAATAAATTTTTTTGTAAGGATTGGTCGTCTTACCGGTCTATATAATAACAGGAGTCCTTTTGAAAACCCGAGGTGTTGGTCAATTCAAGTTTTTGGAATACATACTGACAATGAAGGTACCGTTTCGGATGCCAAGAGAGCTTGCAACAAGAGGGCTGTGAAAAACCAGGAGTTTTGGTCAAGATCAACGCCTGAGCGGATTCGAAACCGCAGTTTATATCTGATAAATGAGGATTTCGCATCCGAAAAAATGACGATATTGGCAAAAACAATGGTTTTGCCAAGCCCTCTAACAAGTAATTTGTAAAACAGAACAACCAGCGTGATGAATCATCAATCAAGAGATATCGAAATTATAAAGCAGATTGATGCCTATTTAAAAGATCAGCTATCTGAACAGGAGATCCGTGAATTTTGGGTTGAACTTTTGAAAAACCAGGAATACCTGGAGTACCTGGAAACCGAAATCGCGGTAAAATCGATTCTTGAGGAACGGAAGAATCGCACGGGAGAAGGACCGGAATCGAAGGTATCAGAACTGCGCCAGTCATGGAAATGGATTGCAGCTGCTGCTTCTGTAGCGATATTGGTGATTGCAATCAATTTTCTCAAAATTGACAGTTCTACTCCTCTATCGGAGCAGACGGTCGGTACCATTAATATGACGAGCAACCTGGCGGCGCCGATGGTCATGCGCTCCCAGAACGCGGAACTTACCGGCGCGGATTCACTTATGAATGTCGGTTTTGAAGCCGCTTTATCCGGGGATATAGGGCGGGCCGTACAGATGTATGAGCGGGTGATTCTACAATATGAGGATACGCCGGTGGCGGCCCGGGCCCACCTGAATATTGGCATTATCCGCTATAATGAGGGCGATTTTCGTACCGCTTCCGATGCGTTCCAGCAAGCTGTTTCGATTGCAGAAGATGCCGATCTGTTGAAAGAAAAGGCGTACTGGTACCTGGGGAATGCATATATCAATCTGGACCAGCTGGATAAAGCTCGGGCAGCGATTCAAAAAACGTACCTGCTGGACGGAACCTATCGCAAGCCGGCATATCGCCTACTGAGAAAACTGGATTACGAGCTGGGCAATATCGACTTCCAGGAGCTTGAGCAGTAGAATTAGTAATTGTGAATTTCGAAGGTCGCATAAACGGGTTAAAGCACCATGTCCGACCGGAAGAATTTTTGTCTGACGAGGAGATAGGACAAAAAAATAGACCGGCTGTTCCCGGCCTTTTTGGGTTCCTTTTGGATCAAGCCAAAAGGAACATTGTATTGAGGGAAACAGCTTTTTTTGATGGGACTTCCCAATCAGCTTTCCTTGTTCGTTATGGGTCACTCACAAAATGAACATCCCATTCCGAGATTACCACTTCTAACAGGAACCTGGCTATCAAAAATTTCCTGTAAAAACACCTATGCAGGAAAATGCAGCTACCCCGGATTTCTCACGAGTATTTCGGATAAAATCATGTAACTTCATGGGTGACCATAACTTATACTATTTTTCACTGCCAGATTATCACACACAGAGTGTAAAAGCCTGCGAAATTTGTCTTTCAGCTGCGTTGAAGGGCAAATCACCTGCTCAACGTGCCAATGTACGTCTGCGCGGCCATTTGCCCTTCGCCTTGCTGAAAAATAAATTTCTTGGTGAGGTAAATCCGGGCTAATGTCCATAAAATCTTGCATTCAAAACAGCCTGCTTATCCTACTAAGTTATTGATGAATAATCCGGTAAATAAATGCTGGAGGAGCTGGTAAATACAAGAACTTTTCGGCAACTTGTTCAGAAAATGTAAAGTGGTTCTGTTATTTGTAACAATTTTAGAGATTTATGAATAATGAATTAATTTAAGAGAACTCAAACTCATCATTATTCATTACCTACAACTCCGTGCAAAATCCACTGCTAGACGCTGAAAAAAAAGAGGAACTCTTTGAACAGAACGTTCGCCCCGGCTCAATCGGGGAATTTATAGGTCAGCGCAAAGTGATTCGGAACCTCTCTGTCTTTATTGAAGCTGCCCAGAAACGGGGAGAAGCACTCGACCACGTCATCCTTTCTGGGCCTCCCGGACTGGGCAAAACCACGCTGGCCCACATTATTGCGAACGAGATGGGGGTGCAGATCAAACCGACGACGGGTCCGGTGCTGGAAAAGGCCGGGGACCTGGCCGGCATGTTGACCAACCTGGAGCAGGGCGATGTAATTTTTATCGACGAAATCCACCGGCTGAATCCCGTGGTGGAGGAGTATCTCTACTCGGCGATGGAGGATTACAAGCTTGATATCGTGATCGATTCAGGTCCCAATGCCCGCAGCGTTCAAATCGACCTGAACCGGTTTACCCTGGTGGGAGCCACAACCCGAAAAGGGTTGCTTACAGCCCCGTTGCGCGCCCGTTTCGGCATCGACATGCGGCTGGATTATTACGATGTGGAGCTGTTGCAGCATATTGCGGCGCGCACGGCTAAAATTCTGGACTTCGGCATTACCGACAAGGGAGCGTTTGAAATTGCCCGCCGCAGCCGGGGGACCCCGCGCATTGTTAACAAGCTGTTGCGCCGCACGCGCGACTTTGCCATGGTGGAGGATCTGGATACCATTACCGATGAGATCGCTGACAAAGCCCTCAATGCCCTGGATGTAGATCAAAACGGCTTTGATGAGATGGATATCCGCATCCTGAAGGCGATCATCGAAAACTACTCCGGCGGACCGGTGGGGCTCGGCACACTGGGGGTGGCCGTGGGCGAAGACAAGGGCACGATCGAGGAGGTCTATGAACCCTACCTGATCAAGGAGGGATTCCTGCAGCGCACGCCCAAGGGGCGCATCGCCACCCGAAAGGCGTTTAAATACCTGGGGATCGATCCCGATGAAGAAGCCGAGCCGGGTCTGTTTGGCTGATATCGCGGTAGTTTAATATCTGCACACAGTTCCAGCGTACGGCACAATACCGGGTGGTTAAAAGCAGATCGAAAGTGTACACTATGATCTTTTTTTCGTAGCTTCACTGCTCAATTTTCAAAGTACCAGGCCACATATTGTTTAAATATTGATTAGCTGACATTATGAAAAACCTTTTTACTTCCGAATCTGTATCAGAGGGACATCCCGACAAGGTAGCAGACCAGATTTCAGATGCTGTTCTGGATGCGATGCTTGCTGAAGATCCGAACTCCAGGGTAGCCGTTGAAACGATGGTAACGACCGGCCTGGCAATTCTTTCCGGCGAAGTGAATACCGAGGCTTATGTAGAAGTGCAGGATATTGTCCGGGAAGTGATTCGTGATATCGGCTATACCAAGGCCTCTTACCGGTTCGATGCCGATTCCTGCGGCATCCTTTCCAGCATCCACCAGCAGAGTCCCGACATTGCGCAGGGGGTCGACGCCGGAGAGGACAAGGAGCTGGGGGCCGGTGACCAGGGCATGATGTTTGGCTACGCGTGCCGGGAGACGGACACCCTGATGCCGATGACGCTGCAGTATTCGCACGATCTGTTGCGGAAGCTGGCGCATATTCGCAAGAATACGGCTCTTATGCCCTACCTGGCGCCCGACAGCAAGAGCCAGGTGACCGTGGAATACGATGAGGAAGGTAATCCCCGGCGGGTGGATACCATACTGATCTCCACCCAGCATGATGAAGAGGTGGACCAGCAGCAGATAAAGCAGGACCTGAAAAAGCACCTCATCCCGGAAGTTATTCCTGAAAACCTGATGGATTCGGAAACCATTTTCCATGTAAATCCCACCGGTAAATTTGTCATCGGCGGCCCGCATGGCGACACGGGCCTGACAGGACGCAAGATTATTGTAGACACCTACGGCGGACGCGGGGCTCATGGTGGAGGCGCGTTTTCCGGGAAGGATGCCACGAAGGTGGATCGCAGCGCGGCGTATGCTTCGCGTCATATCGCAAAAAATGTGGTGGCGGCCGGGCTGGCCGATGAATGCCTGGTGCAGCTGGCATATGCTATCGGGATTTCGGAACCGGTGTCGGTGAATGTAAGCACGAATGGAACCGGCAAGGTCACGGATGCCGCGCTGGCAGAGGCGATTCTTAAGACGTTTGACTGCACGCCGGCCGGCATTATCGATCGTTTTGATCTGCAGCGCCCGATCTATCAAAAAACGGCGGCATACGGACATTTCGGACGCGAGGAGTTTCCCTGGGAGAAACTGGATTACACCAATAAAATTCAGAATGCGCTGTAATATTAAAAAGTACAAGCTGGCCTCAGGCATTTCTTGTTCGGCTATCGCACGAGTGATATATCAAGTCCAAAAAAGCTGTTTCCCCAACAGAGGTGTTCCTCGTCTTGATACAAAAGGAACCAAAAACTCAAGGCGGTGAATGGGGCAAACGCTTCAACCTCAGCAGGCGTGGGGGTAGAGAACAATGCCTGTTCCGAACAAGGTCTTGATCCCAAACCTGCGAGGTTTCCCTTCCCGGAAAGGCAATGGCCTTGATAGGGTGCGTCCCTTCCGGAGTACAAACCTCGCAGGTTTCGAGCCGAGCTGACCATCAGACAAGGTAGTACCGGCAGGGCCTCCACGCCCCATTTAAGGCCAGGAAAAGCCGGTCTATTTTTTGTCCTAACTCCTCGTCAGACAAAAATTCTTCCGGTCGGACATGGTGTTTTAACCCGTTTATGCGACCTTCGAAATTCCTGATTCCTAATTCTTCATTCATAATTCCCATCACGGCCACTTCATCCCTTTACAAACTTTCATCCAATCGCATGAAGAATTAATTCAGTAGCGATGCGCTGTTATACTTTTCCTGCTTTATTGCTATTCAGGAGAGAGATCAATATATAGAGTTAGATGGCACGATTACCGGTAAAAAGTTGATTTATATTTCTTTAGGTGAATATTCAATCTCCCTGATCCGCTTTGTCGGAGCGGAGGACGCCCCCAATATTTGATGGGGTTGAACACGCTGTCAACGGGTAAACACATTTGGAAGGTACCTGCCAAATGCATATCTGCATGGGATAAAGGAGGGATTCAGATGAATGCGATAAAAGTATATGAAAATGCATTTGGGAAGTGGTAAAAAGGTCAATCAGGCCACCGTTATCTGCTTAAAATTGATTCCAGCCTTTTCCTGCGATGTGAAAACAAGAAGAGGGATATCATAGCTCGATCAGCAGTGCGGGTTGAGTTCTATTTAAGGAGTAGTAAAAAAATCCGGGACATTGGTCTTCTGGCTGTTTCTTATTAAACAGATAGTGAGAAGGACATGAGCTTGGCGGGGATTTTCGCTTCATTCATGTTGGGATAACAGAGCCACAAAAAAGGGGAAGTTGTGGGATTGCACGAGATGTTCAGAAAGCCAGGTACAAGTGATGATTGGCACGGCCGGTCGGCAGAAGAACTCTGGACCGCTTTTCAGTCGGGTAACAGGGGTGCATTTTCAGAACTATTTTTACGGTATTACGAGCAGCTCTTTCGGTACGGCATGAACTTCTCTTCAGGTTCCGAGGTGGTCAAGGACAGCATCCAAAAGCTATTTTTCCGTCTCTGGCAGAAGCGAACCCTGCTCTCCCGTCCCCGGTCGGTTCGCGGTTACCTGTTTGTGTCGCTTCGCCGGATTTTGCTGAGGTTACATGAGCGTGAAACGTCCCGCGGAGAGCGCAATGCTCGTTATCTTGAACAGGAAGATGAGGCTTTTGTTACCATCGAAGAGGAAATAGTCCGGGAGGAGCAGCGAAAGCGGCGGATGGAGCTGTACAGAAAGTCGGTAGAGGTCCTTTCACCCCGCCAGAAAGAGGCGCTGTTGCTGCGAGTGGATGAGGGGATGAGCAACGGGGAGATTGCCAAAATCATGGGGATCTCCGACAAAAGGGTGCGCAACCTTATCTACGAGGCGACGCGACGGATACGGGAAGAGATCTATTATTTGACCGAGTAAAATGTGCCGGCACCTCTTAGCCCGGGTTCTACAGTTTTGTAACGTGGAAATCCCATTCCCTAAGCAAGGCCAGGCAGGTTGACCGCCTTCCTGGTTCTTTAACCCGGATTATTCACCAAGAAATTTGGTTGTGCACGAGGCGTCCCGGCAATGGCACCAGCAGGCGTACTGAGGTGCGTTGAAGAGCCATTGTCGGGATAACGAAGTGCACGGGCCAATTTCGCAGTTCGTTGCAACGGCACCCAAATTTGAGCTACAGGTAATTTTCGATATATCAACCAACATCACAGGCTTAATTTCATGTTTTACTATTTCGTGAATAATCCGGGTTAACATGCAGAACAAACCAGAAAATAATACCCGGGACAAAATGGTCACGATGGTTTCTTACCAAGTGGAAATATGATAACAAAGATCGTAAAAGATGGATAACAGCAAATTGGAACAATTACTGTCAGATGAATCCTTTGTGCTCTGGCTTAAGGGAGAAGCGTCTCCCGGGCAGAAGGAGCGCTGGGATGTCTGGCTGCAGGAGCAGCCCGGCCGCCGCCAGCTGGTTGCGGACGCGAGAGTGATGATGCAGGCACTTGAGCGGGAGCATGAGCTGCCCGACCCCCATCTAGAGCTGCAGAAGCTGAATCAAAAAATTGACCAGGCTGAACGCGCGTCCTCATCGCAAGCCGGCGCTGCTCCCGGACTGTACCACAGGAGACGTATTGCCCCGGTTGCGGCCGGTATCGTATTTCTTGTCGTACTATTGGGAGGTGTGTTTGCATACCAGGCGTATCCCTCCTACCAGCAGTCCATTGAGTCCACTGCTGAAAAGACCCAAACGACGCCGGTTAAAGAATATGAGACCGATTATGGCGAAAAGCTGACATTCCGACTCAGTGACGGGTCCCGGATTGTGTTGAATGCCAACTCGGAGCTACGTTTTTCCTCCCGGATTGAAGAAGGGCTCAATACGGAAGTCTGGTTGAAGGGGGAGGCGTATTTTGATATCACCCACCTGGAAGATGAACAGCAGCGCACGTTTACCGTTCACACCGACAATGGGTCTGTTCAGGTGCTGGGGACCCGTTTCGCGGTCAACACGTTCAGGGGGCGGACCCAGACGGTGCTGGAAGAAGGCGAAGTCAGTGTTCGGGTCAGGGATGAAGATACCGGCAAACCCAATGAGTACCTGCTGGAGCCCGGTGAGATGGTCCAGTTTAAAGCCTACGATAACAAAATCGCAGTCAAGCAGGTCAACACCCGCGTCTATACCTCCTGGAAAGAGGACAAGCTGATTTTTGAAAAGACGCCTATGGAAGAGGTGGCCAGGCGAATTGAAGATACATTTGGGGTGGAGGTGGTACTGAGCAGTAAATTCAGCAAAGAAAAGCTGTCCGGTTCTATTAAAAGCGACAACATTGAAGTCTTGCGGGAAGCACTGGAAAAGATTTTGAAGACAGAGATTGTACAACGGGGAAATAAGCTCTTAATAGGAGATGTGACCCAAAATTGATTGGAAATTAACCCTTACAAACAAAGCAAAAAGGATAGATATGAATAAGCTACGGTTGACGATTATACTGTTTATGGTCTCGATGCTGGTTCAGGGGACATGGCCACATCAAGGTATAGCCCAGGGCGGAGCAGAGAATAAAGTACTCCTGAGTAGTACGGATGTGATGAAGAACCTGCAGGGCAAGGAGATGGTTGCGCTGCAGGATCTGTTAACGGCACTGGAGCAGCAGTTTGATGTCACTTTTCTGTACCGCAACCAGGTAGTGGAAAACAAGATGGTACCCTCCGATAAAATTAACCTGGAAGAGAGCACTCAGGCGGGTCGTAGTCTCTCTATGATACTGCAGGGCCTGGATCTTTCCTTTCAGCGAATCGATGCCCAGACATATGTTTTGTTGAACGGGCAGCCCTCATTCAGGCGGGCCCCGGTGCTGGAACAAGTGACCGGCCAGGTGACGGATGCTTCCACGGGTGAAACAATGCCCGGCGTAAACGTGCTGGTGAAGGGAACTACCACGGGTACTTCAACAGATTCAGAAGGTCGCTACGAGCTCTCGGTCCCATCTCTGCAGGATACGCTGGTGTTTTCCTTTATCGGTTATCAGCGGCAAGAGGTGCCGATTGATGGGCGGACGGAGATTGACATAGCAATGCAGGTACAGGCAGTTTCTGGTGAAGAATTGATTGTGGTTGGTTACGGAACCCAGCAGCGACAAAATGTGACAGGTTCCGTTAATCAAATTTCTGGAGATGATATTGCAAGTCAGCCATCAGTTCAGGCTTCAGCAGCATTGATGGGTAAAGTTTCCGGGGTTCAGGTTATTCAAAATTCAGGGCAACCGGGTAATAATCAGGGAACTATAAGAATCCGGGGAACCGGAACTCTTGGTAACTCTAATCCTCTCGTTTTAATTGACGGAGTTCCCGGAGATCTTGATGATGTGCCTTCATCAGATATTGAAAGTATCTCAGTATTAAAAGATGCCGCTTCCGCTGCGGTTTATGGTTCACGAGCGGCAAATGGCGTGATATTGGTTACCACTAAAAGAGGCCAACAAGATGAATTTCAAGTGAATTATCGTGGATTTGTCGGGTGGCAGCAACCTACTGAGCAGCCTGAGTTTGTTGAGGGTGGTGAGTTTATGAGACTTGAGAATTTGGGTGCTACCAACTTGGGTAAGCAGCCAATTTGGTCTGAGTCTTATATTGAAGAGTGGGAAGCCAATCATGAAACCAATCCTGATGAATATCCAAACACTGACTGGGTTGACTTGGTATTTAGTGAGCCAGGATTTCAGCAAAAACACCATATTGACATATCTGGTGGAACAGAGGCGATTAGGTATTTGGGTTCCATCTCTTTCGATGATGAAAATGCTAATGTCCCCAACTTTAATTATAAACGTTACAATATACGCTTGAATACAGATGTCAATGTATCTGAAAAGTTTGACTTTGATGTAGATCTCAATGTTCAACGGGCGGATGAAACAGAAACCGCTGCAAACTTTAGTAGTGATAATGTAATTCAGGGAGCTTACAGAATTCCTCCAGTTTATGCAGCTAAGTATTCTAACGGTGGGTGGGGACCTGGTTGGAATGGTCAAAATCCACTTGCATTTATTCACGATGGTGGGTTAGCAACTGACGAAATGTATAAGGTCGATGGCAGGATTAATGCTACTTTTCAACCTTTAGAAGAGTTGCAATTCGAGCTCATGTATGCACCCAAATACCGGTCTACCTTCTTTAGGGAAATGACTAAACAGTATGAAGTTGTCGATCCTGAAGGAAATGTACAGTTAAAAAATCCTACTCAAAATTCACTGTTTCAGCAATATGTTAGGGATTTCACGCATAATGCGAACTTTACAGCTGAGTACCAACAGAGCTTCGGCAATCACAACTTAAATGCTCTCGGTGGGTATGAGTTTATAGAATTCAGGAATGATTTCTTTAATGCTTATCGAGATAATTTTGCACTACAAAATTTTGAACAACTGAATGTTGGTTCTGAAGCCAATCAGCAAAACTCAGGTAGTGCTGAATCCTGGGCTTTGCAATCGCTTTTTAGCAGAGTAAATTATGACTTTAATTCAAAATATCTGTTAGAAGCCAATCTGCGATATGACGGATCTTCAAGGTTTACTGAAGATAATCGTTGGGGCATTTTCCCATCTTTTTCAGCCGGGTGGGTTATTTCTGAGGAACCATTCATGGAATCCCTTGATATTATAAATTCTCTCAAGTTAAGAGGGTCATGGGGGAATCTTGGTAATCAACAGATTGGTACCTATCCGTTTGCTTCGATCATTGACCTTGGCCAAAGCTTTGTACTGGGAGGCAATACCGTATCGGGTGGTGCGCAGTTAGATCTTGCAAACTCTAATATCTCATGGGAGGAGACAGAAACCAAAAATGTTGGGCTGGATCTGGCTCTATTGGATGATCAGGTTAATTTTTCCCTGGATGTTTTTGAGCGTACAACGACTGACATCCTGTTAGAATTACCTATTCCCTTAATAATTGGATTGAATGCTCCTTTCCAGAATGCAGGAGAGGTGAAAAATACAGGTTGGGAAATGCAGGCAGGTTATTCTGATAATATAGGCACTGATTTTTCATATAGTGTTTCATTTAATTTGTCAGATGTTAATAATGAAGTGACAGACTTAAAAGGAGCAGGTCCCTTCATATCCGGTAGTTCAATAATCCAGGTAGGGGATCCTATAAACGCAATATATGGTTATGAATCGGATGGGCTTTTTCAATCTCAAGAGGAGATAGATAATCATGCAACGCAATCAGGACAAATAGCACCTGGTGATATTAAATATGTTGATCAGAATGGTGATGGATTAATTAACGCCGCTGATCGAGTTGTAATAGGTGACCCTTTTCCATCTATGAACTATGGAATAAGCCTGTCTGCCAATTACAAAAACTTTGATTTTTCTGCTTTCATTCAAGGAGTGGGTAGCAGAGATGTTCTGCTTCAGGGAAATGCGGTATGGGCATTGTGGAATGCTGGTAAAGTGAGAGAGTGGCAAGCGGAGGACTATTGGACCCCTGATAATCCGGACGCTTCATATCCACGACTAACTCAGGCGACAAGCCATAGCAATTTTCAGGCTACTGACTTCTGGGTTTATGATGCTTCATACTTGAGGTTAAGGAATTTACAAGTAGGGTATACCCTCCCTAATACTTTAACGAGTCAGCTTTCGATTAGTAATGCTAGAATATTCTTCTTAGGCCAAAATTTACTGACACTATTCGATGATATGCCTCAAGGAGTAGATCCCAATGTTCCTAATGGGACATTTGGAGGTTATTTCGCTGTGAATCGACTCCTTAGTGCAGGTATAGACATCAATTTTTAAATAGAAATTAATTGAGGTAATAAGATGAAGATTTTGAATAAATACATTTCTTTGTGGACACTGAGTTTGCTCGCATTAATAGTGGTAGCTTGTCAAGATGAATTAAATAAAACACCACTTGATGCACCAGCAAATACTAACTTTTTTTCTAATGAAAGTGAACTTGAGTTAGCCATCAATGGTGTATATACAAGCCTGTGGTGGGAGTCAAGAGGCATACCAGCTTTGCAGGAAATAGACAATGCAACAGATATTGGCTTCCTAAGAGACGGTCCTTTAAAAGATGTTGCAACTGGTGCACATAACTCAGATACAGGAATATTTGAGTCTACGTGGGACCATTTTTACAGTGGTATTGCTAAAGCTAACAATTTACTCCAAAATATGAATCGGGCTCAGGATGTGGTTTCACCTAATACCTTTTCCAGGATACAAGCCGAAGCCAGATTTCTCAGGGCTTTCTTCTATCATTTTTTAGTAGAATTGTATGGTGATGTCCCATTACTTACGGAAGTTCCTACAATTGATGAGGCTCAAATTGGTCGTACTCCGAAAGCTGAAGTGGTTAATCAAATAATGTCAGACTTGGATTTTGCGGCCCAGAACCTACCAACAAGTTGGTCGGGTGACCAAGTGGGACGGGCAACACAAGGTGCTGCATTAGCATTGAAAGCAAGAGTTGCATTATATAACGGGGATTATCCGACGGCAGCGCAGGCAGCACAAAGTGTGATTTCATCAGGTGTGTATTCTCTTTATCCTGATTATGAAGCTCAATTTCAATATGAGGGTATTCGTAGTTCTGGTGTTATTTTCGATGCACCATACAAGACCGGGGTTCAAACCTCTCAGTATCCAATTCGCGCAGGAACCAGAATGGTAGGTGCATGGAGTACCAATGTCCCATCCCAGGCACTCGTTGATTCTTATCAGGCCACCGATGGAGAACCTATAGATGAATCCAATGTTTATGATCCCGCTCAACCATTTGAGAACAGGGATCCGCGATTGGATGCCTCAATCGTCCGTCCCCAGAGTACTTTTAAAGGATATGTTTTTGAAACTCACCCCGACAGTACGGAAACCTGGAGGATTGAGGATGGGCAAAAAGTTGAACGGGTTACCAACCAGGATGTGACAAATCCATTTGCGTCATATACGGGACTGGTATGGAGAAAATATCTCTCGCCGGATGATTTTCCTCAAAAAAGTTTCGAATCAACCATCAACTGGATATTTATAAGATATGCTGAAGTATTGCTCACCTATGCTGAAGCGAGAATAGAAAGTAACAATATCGATCAATCGGTATTGGATGCCTTGAATCAGGTACGGGCCCGGGCTTATGGGGTTGATCCTTCACAAACCGGTCAGTATCCTGAAATCACAACGACGAGTCAGGCTGAACTAAGACGTGAAGTAAGGTATGAACGAAAGGTAGAGTTAGCTAATGAGGGTTTCCGTTTGTTCGACATCCGTAGGTGGGGTATTGCGGATGAAGTAATGGACGGAGCATTAATTGGCCGGCCAAGGGGGACTTACTCCACTATTCCAAGTCCACCTGATATTCAAGAAGATGTGGGATATCATCCGGATTATAGCGCTAATATAGATTTATACAGAAATGTAGAACCGAGGACGTTCGATCCTGAGCGTGATTGGCTTTGGGCGATCCCACAGGCTGAAATTAATGTGAATGACCAAATACAACAGAATCCCGGATACTAAAATTAAGAATACTTGCCCGTAAACCGGGCAGTGATGAATTAATAATTGATACCGGTAGATACATCAGCGATCCTGAGATAAGCTGTCTACCGGTATCTTTTTATCATTCGCCGGAAAAAAATCAATGATATCTGAATAGGGGATAACCATCAGTAATTTTCAGGTATAAAATTTTCACTTGGTGAGTCCTTTGTAAACACTCCAGTTGGTTGAATGATTAGACACTGATTGATTCGTTAGATCAGTATATCAATCAATTTTTCAAAAATACTAATCCCAATAAAGTAAACAGTGTATTTCAAAATACAGGTATTTCTGTTTTCAATTTTATTGATATTGGGAGCGTGCACAAAAGAAAAAGCGGCTCCCAACTTTATAATTGTATTTACCGACGACCAGCGCTTTGATGCCCTCGGCACCCTGCCCAATCCTGATATTCTGACACCATTACTGGATTCTCTCAGTAAAACCGGTGTCAACTTCAAAAATGCGTTTGTTACGCTGTCAATATGCAGTCCCAGCAGGGCGGCGCTTTTAACAGGGCGGTACGGCCTGGCCAATGGGGTAGTGACCTATGGGAACGTAAATTATGATCAGGATGAGAAAACCTTTGCTAATTATTTTAAGCAAAACGGCTATGAAACAGGGCTGGTTGGGAAATGGCATTTGAGGAATTCACCGGAATCGGCCGGTTTCGATTACGCAAGTTACTTTTTTTCCAACGGTCCCTGGTATGACAGGCGAGTAATTGAACAGGGAGACACTACAAAGGCAAAGGGTTTTATTGAGGATTACAACGCCCGCAAGGTCGTGCAATTTCTTGAACAGCGACAGGAGGATAAACCATTTTTGCTATTTTTGAATCCTCAACTTCCGCACCTGGATCACAAACATGAGTGGGACGTACAGGAAGAAACGGTTGCCAAATACAGCGGTATGGATATAAACCCGCCCGAAAACTGGAAAGATGATCTCTCGGGAAAACCGCCGTACCTTCAGTCAGGCCGTCACAGGCAGCTGGCCATGAAATATGGGTACCAAAACAGGGATACGCTCATCAGTAAGATCAAACGGTATTATTCTGCTATTACGGAAATGGATGCCTCGTTAGGCAGGGTCTTCCGGTATGTGAGGCAAAATAGTCTGGACGAAAACACCTATATATTAGTAATGGGGGATAACGGGTGGTTCATCGGCGATCACCTTTTTACCAGCAAAGTTCTTGCTTATGAAGAATCCATAAGGGTGCCTTTCTTTGTCACAGGACCGGGAATAGTGCCTGGTGAGAACCACGAATTGGTCTTGAATATCGATCTGATGCCTACGCTGCTGGAACTGGCCGATATTGAAATCCCGGATAACCTCCACGGAGAAAGTATGGTCCCGTTGTTGAAGAACCAGGAGGAGCCTGACTGGCGCGATCGATTCTACTACGAAGCCCCTGAACCGCAGCTGGGCAGCTGGCCCCTGTATGCTGTACGTTCCAAGCGCTATAAGTACATCCGTACTTACGATATCAATAATCGGGATTCTGTGGTTTTCGAAGAATTATACGACCTGGAAAACGACCCCTACGAACTCACGAATAGGATAGATGATCCCGGTCTCCGGGAAAAAGCCGAGGAATTGTCGGGCGACGTGGACAGCCTGCGGAATAGATTCGTAGATGAATAACTTTAAGATTTAATCAGATGGGAAAGATGGAGAAAAAAGGGGCAAACAGTATCTCAAGACGTGATTTTTGCAAACAGGCTTCCATGGCTGTTGGCGGGAGCATTTTTTTGAGCTCAATCCCCGGAATGGGAGTCGCAAGGTCGAAAAATTGGACTGATCACCATCTGGGGATTCGTATTAGCGGAAGGTATCCCCATTTGACCATGTTTAACCATGGTGGTGAGTGTGGAATAGGAAACGTGGTACCCTGGGCGGGGCGGCTTTGGGCTACGACTTATAGTCCACATGATCCACTGGGGAATGATCATGACGGCTTACACGAAATTACGCCGGATCTTGAAATTATAAAGAGAAAAGAATCGATAGGTGGTACATCTCCGGGACGATTGATACACCGGGAATCACAACAATTATTTATAGGTCCATATGCAATAGATGAAAAGGGAAATGTTCGGGTAATCCCCTATGAGAGAATGCCGGGCCGCCACACGGCCATTGCACGGCACTTGACCGAACCATCCCGAAAAGTCTATTACTTTACCATGGAAGAGGGTATGTACGAGGTAGACGTGAACACGTTGGAAGTAAGAACACTCTACCTGGATTCAAACATGACACCCGACGGAAACGACGGCGGCCCTCGTTTGCCTGGTTACCACGGAAAAGGCGGGTATTCCGGACAGGGATTTGCTGTATATGCCAACAACGGCAGAATTGGTACGGGCGGAATAACAGGTGGTGGAGGCTTGGTTGATCTGAGCAATAATTCAGGATGCCTGGCAGCCTGGGACGGTACATGGGGCGGCGAGTTGTCTTCCGAAGGATGGCAGATTATCCACGAAAGACAATTTACTGAAGTAACGGGCCCTGGTGGTATTCAGGGTAATGAATCGGAAGGTGACCCGGTCTGGAGTACAGGATGGGATCACAGATCATTGATACTCAAATTATTGGATAACGGCGAATGGAGCACTTTCAGGCTTCCCAAAGCCGATTACAGTTACGGGGGATTGCACGGGTGGCATACGGAATGGCCCCGAATTCGGCAGGTTGGCCCGGAGGGGCAGTACCTGATGAATCATCACGGCATGTGGTTCGATTTCCCGGGTGAATTCTCCGAAGAATATCATCCTGCGCCGCGACCCATTGCGAGTCATTTGAAAATAACGGGCGATTTTGCAAGATGGGAGGATCAGATCGTTTTCGGATGCGATGATAATGCTGTAAACAGGTGGCCCGGCTCAAATTTAACCGGTCAATCACATTCCAATTTATGGTTCTCAACGTGGGAACAGTTGAAGGATAACGGAAATCCTTACGGCTGGGGCGGTCCCTGGGTCAGTGATGAAGTGCAGGAAGGCCGGGCATCTGACCCATTTGCATTTCCGGGCTTTAGAAATCGACAACTGCATCTGAGCCAGCTTAATAACTATCCAATTACGTTCAAATTGGAAATCGATAAAGATGGCAGAGGAAACTGGGAGGAGCTTACAAGTTTAACAGTACCAGCTCATGGATATATTCACCACAAATTTTCCGATAAGATCCGTGCCGAATGGATACGCCTGACGCCGGAGATGAGCGGAAAATATGTGACGGCCTACTTTCATTTGGGAAAAGGCGGAGGCGTGCAGCAAGATCCGGAAATGTTCAAGGCGTTGGCACCTGCCAGCCCCAAATCACCAAGAAGCGTTGGCCTGCTATATACCCGTGGTGAGGATACAGGAACACTTCAGTTCGGGGCGTGGAGTGTCGATGCTGACGGTAAAACCACCGAGTCGGGTTATTACGAGATGGATGAGGATTTAAAATTAAAAAAGGTAGACGATGAGAATCTATTCAGGGATGTCAAACAAAAAGCGAGCATCGAAGCGGATGGGTTCAAAATTGATGAGGCGTCGGTCATTATAACTGATCACTGGGATAATAGATACCGGTTGCCCAAAGGTGACCCTGCCTTCGATAATCCCACTGAATTCGGTATTCCACGCATGAAAAGGGAGCTGGCAACGGAAAGAGATACCCTGAATTTACATGGTTCAATCTATTACCTGCCGCGGGAAAATTCGGGGGGTGTTGCCAATATGAAGCCGATTGCCACGCATAACAAGCGAATAACCGATTTTTGCACCTGGCGGGGCCTCACTGTCTTGGCGGGCTGCCGAACCGATTTTCAAGAGGAAAGTGAGCACTTTAGAATGAGTGACGATGGTAAAGTGGGCTTGTGGATAGGAGATTACGACGACTTGTGGAAACTTGGAAAACCGAAAGGGGTGGGCGGCCCGTGGAAGAATACCGACGTTCAGGCGAATATACCGTCAGATCCGTACATCATGACGGGGTACGACAAAAAGAGTCTCGAGCTTTCCCACAATGCTGATAGTCCCATAGTGTTCACAATAGAACTTAATGTAACCAGGAATTTCATAGCCGTGAGCGACCAATTTGGACGGTGGAGTTCCTACGAAAATATTACGGTACAACCCGGTGATAAGAGAACGTTCCATTTCCCCGAAGGCTTTAGCGCTCATTGGGTAAGATTGGTTGCTGACAAGGATTGCAATGCTTCCGCCATCTTTACGTACACGTGATTTCCCGGTCAGGCATGGTTATCAAACTTGGTATTAAATACATACATGTAAATTTTATTTAAACATTTATGGAAAATAATAAGACAAAAATTCTCAACAGCATCTCAAGACGTGATTTTTGCAAACAGGCTTCCATGGCTGTAGGCGGGAGCATTTTGTTGAGCTCAATCCCGGGGATGGGATTTGCAGGCTCGAAAAATGGATCTGATCATCATTTGGGGATTCGTATTAGCGGAAGGTATCCTCACTTGGCCATGTTTAACCACGGCGGCGAATGCGGAATAGGAGCCGTAGTGCCGTGGGCCGGGCGACTTTGGGCCGTCACCTACAGCCCGCATTTCCCGTATGGCAACGATCATGACGGATTGTATGAAATTACCCCGAACCTGGAAATAATAAAACGCGAAGAATCGATCGGGGGCACGCCGGCCAACCGCATGATTCACCGGGAATCCAGTCAACTTTTTATCGGTCCGTATGCCATCGATCAAAATAGAAATGTACGACCGATTTCTTATGATGTAATGCCGGGCCGTCCGACAGCAAATGCGCGCCACCTGACCGATCCGGAAGGCAAAATCTACTACATGACCATGGAGGAGGGAATGTATGAAGTGGACGTAAAGAGCCTCGAAGTTACAACCCTTTACCGTGATCAGAACGTACCTCCCGGCTTTACCGGTCAGCAGGAAGATCCCGGCTATACGGGATACCGTTCAATCGGAGGGGAGCGGCTGCCCGGCTATCACGGCAAGGGAGGGTACACCTCGCAGGGTAAAGTAGTGTATGCCAACAACGGACGTATCGGAGGTGGTGATATGACTGATTATACGCTGCCGTCAGGGTGCCTTGCATCCTGGGATGGAAAATCCGACGAATGGCAGGTGGTGGAAGATCGCCAATTCACAGAAGTGACCGGCCCCGGTGGTATTTACGGAAATGAATCAGACGATGCACCTTTATGGAGTGTGGGATGGGATTTCAGGTCCCTGATATTGAAATTATACGACGACGGCGAGTGGAGCACCTTCAGGCTGCCCAAGGGGGATTACAGCTACGAAGGATTACACGGGTGGCATACCGAGTGGCCCCGGATTCGCCAGGTTGGTCCGGACGGCGAATATCTTATGAATCACCACGGCATGTGGTTCGAGTTTCCCAGTGATTTTTCCAAAGAAACACACCGGGCTCCGACACCGATAGCAAGTCATCTGAAAATTACCGGTGATTTTGCCCGGTGGGAAGATCAGCTCGTTTTTGCCTGTGATGATGCAGCACGAAATACGTTTGGTCCCTGGAAAAGCCTGGTAGAGCAGTCACAATCCAACCTGTGGTTTTCCAAGTGGGATGAATTGAAAAACAACGGCAAACCGTATGGATTTGGCGGTCCCTGGCTGCACGATCAGGTAGAGGCGGGGAAACCCTCAGATCCCTATGCATTCAAGGATTTCAAAAACCGGCAGCTTCATCTAAGTCATGAAAACAGCTATCCCATAACATTTACCTTGCAGCTTGATCGAAATGGCCGCGGAAACTGGGAGCGGCTGACCAGGATTGAAGTGCCGCCTTTCGGTTACCTGCGCCACACATTTGAGGATTCCTTGAACGGGGAATGGATTCGAATTGTACCGGACAAAGATGGCAAATATGTAACCGCCAATTTCCACTACGGCAGTGGAGGCGGGGCCGTTCAGGATCCTGATATGTTCTCGGCACTTGCAGCCCCCTCCCACAATGCACCCAGAAATGTGGGACTGTTGCGACCGCGGGGAGAGGATCGCGGCACCTTGCAGTTTGCAGCCTGGTCAGTGGATAGCAACGGTAATGCCGCGGAAGCCGGGTACTACGAGATCGACGTAGACATGAAATTGAAAAACGTACAGAATTCTCAGGCCCACAAGCAGCTGAAAGAGGAAGCTGAAATTGACGATTCCGAATTTACCGTGGATGAGGCCTCGGTAGTGGTAAAAGATCAGAATGGGCGCCCGTACCGGTTGCCCAAAGGCGATGCGGCCTTTGATGAGCCCACAGCTTTTGGCAGACCGCGCAGCAGGCGAGAGGTGGTCACGGAACGCGACCTGTTCAATGTCCATGGAATTATGTACTACCTGCCGCGACCCAACTCCGGGGGTATCGCTCATATAAAGCCGATTACAACCCACAATAAACGAATAACCGATTTTTGTCCCTGGAGAGGACTGCTGGTTCTGGCCGGCTGCCGGAATGATTTTGATAACGGCGGAGATCACTTTGTCAAAAGTGATGATGGCAAAGTTGGCCTGTGGTTCGGTGATGTGGATGACCTGTGGAAACTCGGTAAACCGACAGGAGTCGGGGGCCCTTGGAAAGACTCAAAAGTTTATGCGAATAATCCATCCGATCCGTACTTGATGACCGGATTTGATAAAAAGATGGTGGAAATTTCCCATGACCAAAATGATACAGTCGAATTTACCATAGAGGTTAATTTCACCATGCATGTAGACGTTGTGGGCGATGATTACAGCCGATGGCACACTTTTGACAGCATGGCTGTAAAACCGGGAGAAACAGCCAGGTTTAATTTCCCTGATGGCTTCAATGCACACTGGGTTCGCTTAAAAGCCAATAGTGATTGTCGTGCGTCTGCGATATTTACCTATACGTAGGTTATGAGCAGAAGTATTTCTGTTAGCCAGGTGCCATCTTAATTGATAATAAGTTGGAAGATGAAACATTTATTAGTCGTTGTATTCCTATTTCTGTTTTCGAGTCAGATTTTTGCCCAAAAACAGGTCGATAGAAATGAGCAAAAATTGAATGTCAGTGGTGTTATTCCGGATGTGGCGATGGTGGCCGGGCACGCACCTAGAACGGAAGCGGGGATCGGGGCTTTGATGCCCTGGGCCGACCGCCTCTGGGCCGTCACGTATGTGGCTCATATGAAAGGAACCGGCACCGGGACAGGGCTCTATGAAATCGACCAAAACCTGGACCTGCATAAACATCCCAAAAGTGTAGTCGGCACCTATGCCAACAGGTTGATCCACGGACCCAGTCACCAGCTGTTGATCGGGCCCTACGCCGTCGACACGCTAGGCAACGTACGGCTGATAGACGGGGTGAAAGAGCACCGGCTGGCGGCCACCATGGAACACCTTGACGACCCCGAAAACAAGGTGTATTACCTGGCGATGGAGGGGGAGTTTTTTGAGGTTGATGTTAATACCCTGGAAACAAAACAACTTTTTGATTTAAAAGAAGAGCTGAAAGTCCCCGGGGGAGCCAAACCGCATTTTAAGAGCGGATTTACCAATCACGGGCGGGTTGTGATTGCCAACAATACCTACAGTTCCCTGGATGATCCCGATGGAAGACTGGCGGAGTGGGACGGAAAAGGAGCTTGGCATATCCTTGAAAAAACAGCGTTTACGGAGGTATGGAGTGCCCGTGCTTCCGGCAGCCCGATGATTGCCACCGGCTGGGATAAAGCTTCAGTTATTTTAAAAGCTTTCATCAATGGACAGTGGAAAACTTATAGATTACCCAAAGGCAGCAGAACATTTGATGAAACCAGTTATACGGAGTGGATGCGCATTCGGTCTGTGGAGACGGAACGGGCATTGATGGATGTACACGGCCTGTTCTATGAAGTTGCCTACCACACGTATGCGGATGGGTTGTGGGGAATTCGCCCTATTTCATCCCATTTGAGAATTATCCCCGACTTTGCCTCCTGGCGGGGAATGCTTGTAATGGCCGGTAACCAGGCCACTCCCATGAAATTCGGAACCCTGGATCGCAATCCCCTGGCCGGACAGTCGCAGGCAGGTCTCTGGTTTGGCAAAACAGACGATCTGTGGTCGTTCGGCAAACCAAAGGGTACGGGTGGGGTTTGGTATGAAACCGAAGTAGAGGCTGGCGAAACTTCCGATCCATATTTAATGGGTGGTTTTGATCAAAAATCGGTACATCTGTATCATAATTCTGATGACCCCGTTCAATTTACGCTTGAAGTAGATGTAATTGGTGATGGGAAATGGCATGAATTAAAAAATATAAGCGTACCGGCTGACAAATATATACACTACGAATTTCCCCAAAGCTACGGTGCGAAATGGATCCGGGTTAAAGTTGATAAAAGCTGTAAGGCTACGGCCTATTTTATTTATGAATAAAAATAGAAAGTTCAAACGGTTGGATAATGGATTCCAGAAAAGATTTTTTTAAAAAACTCGGTCTTTTTTTTACAGGTACTCTTTTTGGGGGATCGAGTAATTCCGGTCTGGAATCAAAACCGGAATTCACGATGTCAGAGGAGAAAAAGGAGATTCTCCAGAAAGACAGTATAAACAAAGAATATGAGGTGGTGGTTGTTGGGGGAGGGCTAGCTGGTATTACGGCTTCCATTAGCGCAGCCAGAAATGGGGTCAAAGTGGCGTTGATTCATAACCGATCGATGTTTGGTGGTAGTTCATCCAGTGAAGTAAAATTGGAACCAGAACCCACTGATCGGTTTAATCCCTGGATTAAGGAGGGAGGGATATTTGAAGAGATATACATTGAAGAGCGTGTACGTAACCATAATTCATTTGGAGGTAACAAACTAAACGCCATATGGGATTTGGTACTTTATGAATGGATTTTGAACGAGGAGAATATTGATGCATATCTCAATACCCATATGCACAATGTGGTGATGGCGGATGAATCTACAATCGAGTCAATTTATTGTATACAACTTGGGAGTAACAAGGACTATTTTTTCAAAGCCCCCCTTTTTGTTGATACCACCGGTGATGGGAATCTCGGTTATTTTTCCGGTGCCGAATATAAGTGGGGACGCGAAAGTCAGGATGAATTCGAAGAGCCATTAGCCCCGTCTGAGCCGGATAGGTATCACATGGGCAACACTTATTACTTTAATGCGAGAGACACAGGAAATCCCGTTCCTTTCAAACGACCGGATTGGGCCAGTGAATTTGAAAGCGAAGAGGACCTGCTTTCTCGTGGTCATCACAATCATCCCTCCGAAGATATTATCGGGGGCTACTGGTGGATGGAGATATCCGAACCTTACCACTGGGTTGAAGATATGAATGAGGGGCGGCACGTAGCATTAAAACAAATACTGGGAGTCTGGGATCATTTAAAGAACAAGGGCGATCACGGAGTAGAAAATTATGGCCTCGAGTTTGTAGGAACCTGGCCGTATAAGCGGGATGCCTATCGCATACAGGGAGATTATGTGCTTACCCAGCATAATGTTCAGAATCCTCAAAAACTTGAGGACGCCGTTGCGTATGGAGCCTGGTACATAGATTTACATAATAAAGGAGGGATACTTAACAATGATAAAGTACCGGCGTGGGAATATTTTCATACAGTGGGATCAAAAGTGTATGGAATCCCGCTTCGTTCACTGTATTCCAAAAATATCAATAATCTTATGATGGCCGGCCGACCGATAAGTTGTTCTTACCTCGCCTTTGCGTCGTCTCGTGTGTTGCCGACGGGGGCAGTTACCGGACAAGCAGTAGGCGTTGCGGCATCATTGGCTGTCAAGAACAAGATTTTACCCAAAGAGGTAGCTAATGGTTACGCTGAAGAATGCCAGCAAATATTGCTTCGCCAGGATTGTCATATCCCGGGCGTAGTCAATAAGGATCCCCGGGACCTGGCTCGTAAAGCCAACATGTCGGCCAGTAGTTCCTCACCGTTACTGTTCCCCGATGCTAATAACTCCCATGAATTAAATGAGCCGTGTGCCCAACTTTTCCCCTTTTCCGGTGATCGCATAGAAAGTGTCAAACTACTGCTACACTCCAGAAGTGAAAAAGCACAGAAAATTCGTTTGGGGCTTCGTAGGTCTCAGAGTGTATGGGATTTTCGTTCTGAGAAAGATATCGCTGTGACTCATTCAGTGGTACCTGCCAATTTCAACGGGTGGATCGAGTTTAAGTTTGATACCCCGGTAAAACCAAATCAGCTTTATTATATATATACGGATCAGCATTCTGATATTTACTGGAAATCATATCATGATTCACATGACGGAGCAACACAAACTCCTGTTGCTACAACCGCAGCCGTACAGCCCTCAAAACCTCCATACAAAGAACATCCTGAATCATTTCAAGAAATTTATCCTCCGACCGATATTAAGGACCTGCCGGGAGCGGGTAGAAATGGCTTTTGGGAGCCATTAACACGGGGTAAATGCTTCTCCATTAAGGTTACTCCTTCCAGTTATCCCTACGAAGCCTCCAATGTGAACAGGGGTACAAACCGGCCTGACCAGTGGTCAAATATCTGGATATCGGATCCTGCCGATCCGTTGCCAGCCTGGATTAAGCTTGACTGGGAATCTCCACAGCGTTTTAATACGGTTCAAATAACGTTTGATACCAACCAGAACTACAGAGTAACGAAATCCCTCTACCGCTATCCTGAATCTGTGAAAAAATATATTATTGAATATCAAAAGGATGGTGGATGGCAGGAGCTGATCCGGGAAGAAGACAACTACAGGCGCAGGCGAGTTCATAGTTTTAAAGCTATACAGACTACAGCTCTTCGTTTACGGGTATTAGAAACCAATGGTGCCCCTGAGGCCCGGATTTATGAGATGAGAGTTTATAATGACTAATAGAAGTTATTACGGGACCTGATATCAGGCTTGTCGAAGTAAGTAATTTTGACAAACAGAGGTATCGATCGAAGTGCTAATTACAATTTGAAAATAAGAACAGGTTATTATGAAAAGAAACGACTTCATTAAACAATTTGGCGCGGGCATTTTTGGACTTGCGGGAACAACAGAATGGGTAAAGAAAGAAAAAAATGAAGCTTCTTTTTTGCTGGAAGCAGAACACTTCGCAAACAAGGGCGGATGGATCCTTGACACGCAATTCCACGACGAGCTTGGGTTTTCCTACCTGCTTGCTCACGGGCTGGGCCGTCCAGTCGAAAATGCAAGTACCACGATTACCCTTCCTGCCGAAGGTACATACCACATTTGGGTGCGCACCAAAGACTGGGTCCCCGGAAACTGGGAAGCACCGGGGCGTTTCCGGCTTCACATAAATAGCCAACCCATTGGAAAAGAATTTGGCACCGAGCCCGGCTGGGGATGGATATCGGCAGGCCCGGTGGAGGTATCTAGCCGGCAGTTGTTGGTAGAGCTTGAGGATTTGACCGGCTTTGACGGTCGCTGTGATGCTATTTACTTCTCTCAGGATCCCGGTGATGAGCCGCCCAATGAAGAAGATATGCTGCAGCAATGGCGGCGCGAAAAACATGGACTGTCCGATTCGCCTCAAAAAGAATTGGAATTTGATTTGGTCATAGCCGGTGGAGGCATTGCCGGGTGCGCAGCAGCCCTGGCGGCAGATTCGATGGGACGGAAAGTAGCACTCATCCAGGATCGCCCGGTACTCGGTGGGAACGCATCCTCGGAGATCCGTGTACACACCCTGGGTATAAAAGGAAAGCGGGAGGATATCCTCAGCAAGCTCGATACGCCCCACTACGAAAACGGATCGCCTGAGGCCAAAAAGGCGGAAGAAAAACGTCACAGGAATATGGAAGCGGCGGAAAATGTTCACCTGTTTCTCAGCCACAGTGTTTATGACGTTCAAACAGAAGGGAATAACATTCAATCGGTTGATGCCATTGAACTGGAAACGGGCATCAGGCGACGGTTTACTTCACCTGTTTTTATAGACGCTACCGGCGACGGTTGGATCGGATACTGGGCGGGAGCCGATTATCGATATGGGCGGGAATCCCGTCACGAGTTCGGGGAAGGATGGGACCAGTATGGAGAGCTGTGGAGCCCGGAGGAACCCGACAACCGCGTGATGGGTTCGAGCGTGCTCTGGCGAAGCGTAGAGAAAGACGGGCCGGTTAAATTTCCGGATGTTCCGTGGGCCAAGCCTGTTGCTAAAAATCACAAGGCTACTTCCGGTGAATGGTATTGGGAATACAGTGACGATGATGTTCACCAGGTCGAGGATGCTGAAGATGTGCGGGATCACATGCTCCGCGCCATTTATGGATCCTTTTCCAACGCTAAGAAGGAGCCCAAAAATGCACGTCTCGACCTCGAATGGGTATCACATCTTGTAGGCAAGCGGGAATCCCGCCGCCTGATGGGCGATTATATTTATACGATGAACGATGCCGTCGAATCCCGCAAGTTTCCTGACACGGTTGTTACGGAGGAGCGCGAAGTGGACGTCCATTACCAGCGAAAGCTGCGTGGGTTCCCGGTCGACTTTATTGCCAAAGCGATGTTCCTGAAACCCAAAGAGGAGCAGTATTACCTGCCGTTTCGCACGCTCTACAGCAAAGATATCGACAATTTGATGATGGCCGGTCGATGCTTCAGCTGCTCGCATATCGGACTGGGAGGTCCGCGAGTAATGAATACCTGCGGACAAATGGGGGTGGCCGTTGGATTTGCTGCCCACCTGTGCCTGAAATACGATACCTCGCCCCGGGGGATCGGTCAAAATAACATTACCGAACTTCGCAGCCTTTGTGGTTACGACGAAGAAGATAAGTCTTGACCGTCAATAGTGTTACCTGATGACAAGAATGAGACATTTTGTAAATCTGGCGCTGGTGCCCTTTTTCCTTACCCTCGTGGTAACGGGCATTATGCGTTTTCTGCTTCCATTTTCCCTAATTACCACGCGCGTGCATATTATCTCGGGTTTTGCCGTGCTGGTGCTGGTAGGTCTGCATTTGATTTCGAGAATGGCCTATTTCAAGACGGTCATTCAATCAGCTGGCAACGGCAGTGGCAATGGACGCAAGAATCGTGTGTCTCAAAAAACGCTGATAGGAGTAGCAGGCTTGTGGATTATTTTGCTGACTACCAGTCTCTGGGGACTTCCCCCGGCATCACAAGTAATTGACACCAGCTATGAATCACGGAACCGGGCCACGATTTTTCGTTCCGATCCCCAGACCGTGTACAAGCCTGTCGATGACGGAATGCGCCTGAAACGGGTTACGGATAGCGATGCAAGTCTGCTTGTTCAACTTGACTGGAGTTCCAGCTTTCTGGAGAGATACGGGCAAAACAGAGGTCCGTTTTCGGATTCCCGCCCCCAGATTGCCATATGGGCGGAGAGCGAAACAGGTACACTCATTGAAACACTTTATCTCTCGGAAACCGCTGCGTTCAGCGAGAGGTTTCATTGGGCCGGTCACCAGCAGCGTCGTGTCGACATTCTGCCCATCTGGAGAAATCGATTTACCCTGACGACGGGCATTGCACCAGACGGCGAGCAAGCCGTTTTTTTTTCGGGAGCCACCCCGGAGCACAGCTTTTCGGTTCACAACTACCTGAAAACCGATAGCAATCCGTTCTATCTGTATGTTGAGATCAATGCCCCGGCAGATCCCAATGATTACTTTAATTCCAACCGGGAGCCTGACCAGCCAGGATATACAAAACCGGGTATCGGGCAGCCTTCCGTACTTTACGGGGCTTACATCGAACCCACTGAAGACAAGCAGTACCTGCTGCTTGACTTGGTCGGCCATGGAGGCAGTAATCCCAGTGATGGGAATATCCATTACGATCTTGCCCCGCTAACATCGGCAAGAGAACTCGTCGAAAAAATACTTGTACGCGTCCAGCATGTGGAGCCCGATGAGAATAACGAGGAAGTTCAAACAGGGCCCTGAACTATGATTATAAGCTCAAAAAAATTAAATAAAATCTGGTCCCTCCTGTTAGACCAGGTTATGACCCGCTATCAAAGGGGGAACAGGATCATTCCGGGTGTTCTAATCATTGTTGTTGCGTTTCTTGTAAATTCATGCGTCGGCGATTTTTCGGCCAAGCATATAGAAGGTTCTGCCATGGGCACGTTCTACACTGTTACCTACCGGGCGGATATTCCTCCCGTCGAGCTCAAACCAGCTTTGGAGGAGCACCTGTCAGAAATTGAGGCACAGCTGTCCAATTGGAAAAATGACAGCTGGATCAGCCGTTTTAATCACAGCCGGGATACCTCTTTTGTAGCCATACCGATGCATGCCTGCGAGGTGGTTAAAGCTGCTCTGGTACTTGCCAGGCAAACAGATCGTGCACTCGATCCAACCCTTGGCAACCTCATTAACCTGTGGGGATTTGGTCCGGCCAAAGCGGATCGCACCCCGGACAGGCAGACCATCCGGGAAGCGCTGAAAGCAACGGGCCCGGGAAAGATAATACTAGCGGAGAAACCTGCACGCATTGCCAAAACCGATCCCGATCTAAAATTAAATGTCTCGTCAATAGCAAAGGGGTATGCTGCTGATGTGCTGGCCCGTGCACTGGAACAGGATGGAATTACAAACTACATCGTCAATATTGGCGGAGAAATGCGCGTGAGTGGTCATCCCGAAGATGGCTCTTCGTGGAAGGTTGCGATACAAAAACCCGATCCTGGCGCCAGAGACGGTCAGGCCCATGTAACGATACAGCTCAGCAAAGCAGGTCTCGCAACCAGTGGAGACTATCGCCGCTACCTTGAAATCGGGGGGCAGCGCTATCCACACATCCTGGATCCCCAGACCGGCCGGCCCGTACAGACCGACCTGGTTAGTGCCACGATTATCGCATCCACATCCATGCAGGCAGACGGGCTTGCGACAGCATGCCTGGTACTGGGCTTGCAAAAAGCACAAGAGGTAATCGCCGGAATGCCCGGTGCGGAAGGACTTTTTATTCAACGGGATGAAGATAATCAGTATCACACCCATACAACTCCGGGATGGCCTGATGCCAAATTACAGGGCAGAAAGCCAAAACTGGGGGAATCAATTTGAAACCTGATGCACAGCTGAGACAAGAATGATGGTCAATCACAAATAAAAAGGGAATTGTTATGAAAAAATCCGTATATCACCGGTGGCGCGTACTCTTCGTTACTGTAGCATTACTAATTTTCTTTTGGGGATGTGGGCAGGAATCAGATATCAGTACCCGGCAAACAGATGAGGCTGTGATCATCTCTACCGAAAATTATTCGGTAGAGATCCAGAAAGAAGGGTTTCGGTATGGGTTTAAACAAGCTGACGGTAGTGAAATCGCAAAGCCACATCCCGTGTCGGGATTGCAGATTAGCCGGTCTGGGGAACAACTATCCAACATCGAATCCACAAAGTTTATTGGCAATTCGAAAGATCAAGTAAGTCTTCTTGTCACTAACACGGAGGGTTTGGAAGCTGTAGTCACCATGTGGACTCTCCCCAACGCTGTAAAATTACAGGTCGAACCCAAGGAGGAAGGAAGTTATAACATTGCGGCACGCACAAGGGGTCTCAGCCCGTCATATGGATTGGGAGATCACGCAGCATTTGGTGGAGGGGAACGGGATCGGGGCGTGCGGGCGAGCACCGATCTTACGGGTATCGAAATGGACCCGATGAGAGGATACCGCATGATCAGTAATTTTGTGGTTTTTCCGAAACAGGGATTCGCCGAAGTCAATATTGAGCCGGGGGACAAAATTGTTCGATTAAATGAACAAGAAAACGTGCAGGGCTCGAGGAATGTACACTCTATGCCGGCGATGTACTACTTTATAGGTTTGCCCAAAGAGATCTACCAGTCTTTTCTTGATGTCCGTAATAAGGAGGGATACCCGGTTTACAAGCCTAAATATGAGTGGTTTGGGGTCGGATGGGAGGCGTTCGGTGCTCTGGCGTGGAATACCAACAGTGAGACCGTTACCCAAAATATCAAAGAGTATCTTGACCTTGGCTTCCCGCTGGAGTGGATGGTGGTAGGTTCTGGTTTTTGGCCCCGGGCCCGGGATGAGATGGATGAGCACGGGACGCCCTATAACGCTGAAACTGATTCAGAAGAAGCCAAGAAACTGCTGGCGACTACAAGTTTCGGTATGTGGGATGAGCAGCTGTATCCTAATCCGAAAGAGATGATAGACAATTTCCACAGCCTTGGGCTAAAATTCACAATTGGCCTGCGAACCGGCTTCATCCCCGGAGGACCGTTTACAAATGAAGGGCTCGAGAACGATTATTACATCAAAGATGAGGCAGGCGAACCAAAACTTTTCAGCGTGGGCTTCCCGGAATCGGAAGTATATATCGTTGATGCCGAGAATCCCGACGCGGTTAACTGGTATGTCAATTTATGCCAGAAATGGGAAGATTACGGCGTGGACGGTTACAAGGAGGACCTGTTCGGCTATCCGCAAACCCTGCCGGATGACTTTGTAAATCCGATCAACGAGGCCCTGATGGATAAAGGGGTGTACGTTATGGGCCGAAACAACTACCTCGGATCGCCGGTCGATATCCATCGCTACAACGATTTTAATTATAATCAGCCGCAGGACCGGGGACCAATTAACGGCCTGGCGTATGCCTACTCGGGATTCCCATATGTATACCCGGATATCGTGGGAGGAACTGGTCTTGCAACCGGCCGGTTTGGGGATGAGCCCAAAGAGAAGCTAAGGATTTACCTGATGAGATATGCCCAGTATGCTGCCCTGAATCCCTCCATGTCGTTCGGATACGGGCCCTGGAATTTTGATCAGGAAACTACCCAAATATCACTTGAGGCCGCGATGCTGCACGACCGGTTGCAGCCGTATATTTACAGCAACGCTGTCAAGGCCTACGAGTCCGGCTTTCCGCATCCGATGACACCGCTGCCGCTGGCCTACCCGGACGATGAGAATGTCCACGGGCTGGCCGATACCACCCGTCGAAGCTACCAGTGGCTCATCGGGGAATCGCTGCTGGCCACGCCGCTGTATGGAGACGATTATGCTACCGCAAAAACCCGGGATGTCTACCTGCCGGAGGGCCGATGGATTGAATATAACAGCGGCCAGGTCCACGAGGGACCTGCAACACTTGAGGATTACCCGCTGCCAATAGGCAAAGATCCACTATTCGTAGGTGGCAAGGGGATTGTAGTGGAGGATATCGAGGGATCCTTGAAAGCGCGCATTTATCCGATCACAGACCAGGCCGAAGATATATTTTACGGCCCTGATGGAAAATCGGAGAGCCGGATTACCATTGCGAGTCCCGACTGGGAGAATCTAACAGTAATCGATCAAAGCACCGGTAAAGAGATTGCAGGTAGCTGGAATCGTCATGCTTATGAGTTCAACTTAAATCTCGGCCATGATTACGTTATTGACTGATCGGAAAAAGTATTGAATTAATCCTAATCTCTTAAATATTGGGTTTTGAATGCGAAATATCCGGAATAAAATAAATTTATCACTTGCCTGTATTTTGATCCTGGTCTTTGGATGGGGTGTTTTATCCGGCTATGGCCAACACCCCGAAAGTATCAAACGTGGCACATTAGAGACACCACGTATCTATCTCAATCTGAGTGGCTTTAACCTGGAGGCTCCAAAACGCTTTACCGTTCCTTCACTGGAAGACGGAACCTCGTTCATTATCCGCAGGAAAGAAGGTGGAGACATATTGTACGAAGGCAAAATAAATAACCAAATAGGCGATTTTTCCGCCTTCAATCCCAAAAGTTATTATCCCCAGGAATATGTTGTAGAAGCCGGTCAGTTGGTTTCAGAACCATTTTTTGTTGGTCCGTGGTGGTTGCAGAAGGTGACTTATCAACCTGCAATGGATTTTATGATTCAAAGCAGGCATTACGTGGGTAATGTCAGGGAAGTCCGGCGCAAGTCCTACGGGTGGCGCGATGATACTCATTTTGCTTTTGAGCTCAATGCGCTGGTAGAGCAATATTTATCAAATCCGGCTGCCTATACCCGAATGCCTAGGAAGGTAACCTACAACGAACCCGATGACAGGGCAGCCTGGGGTACTTTATTGCCCTATGATGAGGAAGCACCAGACATTGTGAAATTAATTCATTGGGGAGCTGATGTCATCGTTACACGAGATCTCAAGCATGAGATGTTCAAAGAGCAACTCGCTTATTTCCTTTATGCCTGGCCCTGGATCAAGCAATGGCTGCCGGATCAGAATTACCAGGTGGTGCAGGACTACGCGTTCGGTCATTGGACCGATCCCAATCGAGATCAAGAGAACCAGTACTGGCACGAAGAAACGCCGGAAGGCTCCCACAACCTGCTGGAGATTAATACAGAACTGGGCTCAACGAAAGGAGGAAATCCACCTGGACATACCATTCAGCCTAATCTGTTGATGTATGAGGTAGCCAAACGGCAGGGAAAATCCGATCCTGAAAAATTTCTTAATGCAGCTGTCCGGCAGACTGCTTGGATCATTGAAAATCTGGATTGGCAAAACCCACAGACTACCAAAGGACAGCGAACGAGTGAGCATGTAACGCTTACGGCACTTGTCCATATGCTCAGGGAATATCCTGAGGCTGCCCCCGAAGGGCTTCAGCAAAAGATTACCGAATGGGCTGAAATAGTGATATCCCGATCTGACAATATGTGGGACTTCAGAAAATTATCTGATGACCAGTGGGTGCCAACCGGTTCAGCCCCAACAATGTGGAATGAGACGGGAAATTTAGCCGGTTTTCCTGCCATAGCATATGCAGCAGCATCAGTTATTAATAACCGGGAAATCAGTTCCCGGCTGGAAGTACTAGCGCAATCGCATTTCGATAATTTATTTGGAAGAAATCCTACCGGCAGGGCTGCTTCATACAACGCCCCGAGCGAACTTACAGGGGTTGAGCATGGATGGTTCTCAGAGCATTTAGGTGGAATAGGATTGCTGGAAAACGTAATGTTTGTACTGGATGGCTCCCCGAAGGAAGAGCATTATCCGTATAACCCGGAATTGGGGGATGTTGGCTGGACCGAAGGCTGGGTGAATTTTAATACCGCCTACAACCGGAGTTTGGCCTGGCACGCCTGGTACCATTCGGGCATCGATCTGGTACAACGGGGAGATAAAGTGGAAGTAGCGCTCAGAGCCCCGCTCAATTTCAATTATAACGCTTCTGAACCGGTAGAACTAAAACTTACCACTGAAGCTGGAGATACAGAAAGGGTCCGGCTTGAAGAGGTGTATAATTTATCAAGGGAAATGAGGGGTAGCATTTATGTGAAGGAAGGTAGAAAACTAATGCCTGACAATGGGTTTTTAGAATTGGAAACAGGGGAGGTAATTAAGGTTTCCTACGGTTTTGGTTACCTGCAGCGAAAAGATGAGATAGTTTTTGGTAGGTAAATATTGAAGGAACCATCTAATTTAATTGAAAGATATGCTTCAAAAATTTTTTAATAGCCTAGAATGTGAGTTTTATTGGTATCAGCCGGAATGTTACTCAATATCTACAGCCGAAAGAATTAAAGCTGTAGTTCTTGTAATTTTTTTCTTCTTCGCTGTAGCAAATACTGCTATCGGTCAAAACGGCAGCAATTACAAAACCGCTCTCAATGGAGAATGGGAGTTCAAAACCGACCTATACAACGTTGGAATAACTGAGGAATGGTATCGATCGTCGCTGGACACTGAAGGCTGGGAAACAATGGAGGTTCCGGGTAACTGGGATTTGAAAAACGAGTACGCCGATTACGTAGGCAAAGCCTGGTATCGAAAGACGTTTGAGGCCCCCGAAGAGTGGCGTGACCGGGCGATACGCTTGTATTTCGAGTCGGTGTACAACGACGTCCAGGTTTGGGTCAACGGCGAGCATATCGGCGAACATCATGTGGGATTTCTACCTTTCTGGTTTGATATTCGGGACAAGGTGAAGTTCGGGGAAGAAAACACCCTCGCAGTAAGGGCAGACAATACCTTCAAACGGGGTGCCATCTGGAACTGGGGCGGTATCCGTCGTCCCGTATGGCTGGAAATTACCGATAAAACGAGGCTGGAGAACCAGCACATTACCTCGGTACCGGATATTAACAAAGGTACCGCCGATATCGATGTTGCCTTATCGATTAGTAACCAGTCGGATCAACAGGACGAGGTTGAATATGAAGTCATTATAAAAAGAAACGGCAGCAGGATATGGCATTCCGATGAAAGTAATCTTGACAATTCATTATTAATTGAACCGGGAGATACCACCAAACAAAACGTGTCACTAACTCTTGCTGCCCGAGATGTCGATCTTTGGCATTTCAACGATCCGAACCTGTATGAATGCATCGTTCGGATTTACAGGGATGGCAAGCCGGTACACCAACTTTCAGACCGTTTCGGCATCCGAAAAATTGAGGTGGTTGGAGAATCACTTCATTTAAACGGTGAATCCATTCGAACGGTCGGGTTCAACCTGGTACCTGAAGACCGAACGACCGGCAGCACGCTTCCCTTGTGGCGTATCAAAAAAGATGTGGATATGATGAAAGCCCTGGGTGCGAATATGGCCCGTCTCAGTCACCTACCGCTGCCGGAAGAATTCCTGGATTATCTGGATGAGAAAGGAATCATGACGTTTGAAGAGGTTTCGCTCTGGGGGAAAGACAACATGGTGGACCCGGAACACCCGCTGCCGAAATACTGGCTGAATAAAATGATACAGGTGAAATACAACCATCCCTCTATTATCGGGTGGAGTGTGGGCAATGAAATCGGGTTTACAGACCGTAATCCCAAAGTAATGGAATACGTAGAGGGGGCTATCGACCAGGTCAGGAAGCTGGATCCGACCAGGCTGGCCATCTATGTCACGCACTCTGCCGACCACCAGGAAGTCGATCCGGTGGAATTTTCCGATATGATCATGTTTAACGCGTACGGCAACTGGAGCGAGAGAGTGGAAAAAGCCCACGAACTGCACCCGGGAAAGCCGATTTTCATGTCGGAGTACGGAGATCATCTTAATGATGAAAACCTGAATGAAGCTCATATCAACGGCAAAAAACTACTTAATGAATTCCGGGGGAAATCCTATATGGTCGGGGCCTCACTCTGGACGTTCAACGACTACCGTAGTTTTTGGAAAGCCGGCCCCACCTGGACGACACCGCCTTCCCAAAACCGAACCTGGGGCGTGGTGGATGTGCACAGGCAAAAAAAACGGGCCTATTATACGTATCGGAGAGAACATGCTCCTGTTGAGCGGTTTGTTGTCAAACATAATAATCAAAGTAGCGCGGAGATTTCGCTAACCCCGAGAGGAAACCTGGATATACCGGCCTATACACTAAAGGGATACACCCTGGTTTGGACGGTTGCCGACAAAAATGGAGAGATATTGGATGGAGGGCTGGAACAGCTTCCAGTAATAAATCCCGGCGACGATCACCTGCAAAAAAATATTAGATGGGATGAATCTGATGTGGATCAACTCCATGTTGATCTGCTTGATCCCCAGCAGTATTCGGTTCGTGATACGACCACATATTTTACGCCGCCCGACTCTCCGGAAGTCATCTCCGTTCACTCGGCCAGCAATAGTGCCCGTATTGTGTTTGAACCGGTCGATAATGCCGGTGCCTATAAAGCAGTTTACGGAATAGACGGGTTTACCGGGCAGACCAGCCCCACAATTAATGATTACATCGAGCTAAATGATCTGGAAGAACTGGAGAATTATCGCGTCAAGCTGATCGCCATCAATAACGCCGGAGAAAGCAAACCCACCGAAATCATTGATATACAGCTGGATGAGGATGAGCTCCCGCCGATTATTCGGGATACAACCCCGGCCGATGAATCCTTTTTTGTGGGATATTCTGTTGATCGAATTGACTACATGTATGAAGTGAAATATGGAACGTCACCCGGAAACTACACTAATACGATTGGACTTCGGAATGTGGGTGTTCTTCAGGTTCCCAACCTGGAAAATGGGACCACTTACTATTATAAGATACGTAATCGCAAACAATGGGGATTCGCCAGTGAGTGGTCACACGAGGTTTCCGTGACTCCTGATGGAGATCTCCCCCCCTTCTCCTCCGATTGTGCACGGTATTATTGAAGATGGGGACAAAACGATAATAAAAATTGACCCTGTAGATAAAGCTACCGGATATGAAGTGACTATTCGGGAGGGAGACCTCAGTAAAAGGAAAGTGTTTTTCAACAGGGCGATAGTAAAGTATCTGGTTCTGGATCAGCTTTCGCCTAATGCCAGCTATACGTATGAAATACGTGTCCAAAATAAATTCGGACTTTCTAAGCCCACTACTGTAAAAAGGTAATTCATGTTTTTTATAAATAATGTTATAAAAAATAGCCTGAGCTCATTACTCCTGTACTTGCTATTCCTGGGTTTTTTTATCGTCTCCTGTTCAAATGAGATTACCCATACTGAAAAACCCAATTTTATACTCATCATGGCCGATGACATGGGTTTTTCGGATATCGGGTATTTCGGATCGAAAATCGAAACACCAAATATCGACCAGCTGGCCAGAAACGGACTTGTCATGACGCAGTTTTATAACTCGGGCCGGTGCGTGCCCACCCGGGCTTCGTTGCTTACCGGACTGTATCAGCACCAGGCCGGCGTTGGTCACATGACCGACGATAAAGGTTATGAATCCTACCAGGGGTACTTAAATAATAAGGCTGTAACGCTTGCTGAAGCCCTGCAGCACGGCGGATATACGACCATGATGACCGGCAAGTGGCACTTGGGAGAACCCGAGCAAAGCTGGCCGCAAAACAGGGGCTTTGAACATTTTTACGGCGTGCCCAAGGGAGGGGGCATCTATTTTTACCCGTTTTTGATCGACCGGAACGTGATGCTGAATGACAAAGTTGTACAGGTTGATTCGGCTTCATTTTATTCCACCGATGCATTTAATGATTATGCCGTCCGGTTCTTGGAAGAGCACCGGAACAGCGATTCGCCCTTTTTTCTGTATGTAGCCCACATCGCCCCGCACTTTCCACTGCAGGCTCCCGAAGAAGATATCGCCAAATATCACGGTACGTATTGCAAGGGATTTCATGAATACCGGCGGCAGCGGTTGGAGCGCCAGAAAGAGCTCGGCATTTTGCCGGATGACCTGAAGCTTTCTCCTCCTGACGAAAGGGTAAAAGAGTGGGAGAAGCTCTCGGAATCTGAAAAAGATACGCTTGAGAAGAAAATGACGGTCTACGCCGCTCAGGTTGACCGCATGGACCAGGGAATAGGGCGGATACTGGAAAAGCTCAGGGATATCGGCGAGTATGACAATACGGTGGTTATGTTTTTGTCAGACAACGGGGCTGTATCGGTAGATCTGGACGACTGGAATATAGAAGGGGCGAACGGTCCGATCGGTTCCCGGAACAGCTGGGAAGCCTATGGAGCGTCCTGGGGAAATGTCAGCAATACGCCGTTCAGGATGTACAAGCGGTGGGTTCATGAGGGCGGGATTGCCACACCGCTGATTGTTCACTGGCCGGAAGAGATCAGGGGGCAGAGGATTAACAATCAGGTTGGTCACGTCATAGACATCATGCCGACGCTGCTGGATTTGGCTGACGTCGAATACCCGATGAATTATGAAGATCGAAAACGCCTGGAGCCGGAAGGAATAAACCTGGCTCCCATTTTGAAAGGCGGTGAATTAACAGAAAGCAGGATCCTCTTTTGGGAGCATGAAGGCAATCGTGCCGTACGATCGGGCAAGTGGAAACTGGTTTCTCAATATCCCGAAAATGAGTGGCATCTCTACAATATGGAGAAAGACCGAACGGAATTAAATGATGTGAGTAATGAACATCCTCAACTAGTTGAAAACCTCATAAATAAATATAAAAAATGGGCGGGACGGGTAGGTGTCATATCATGGCAAAAAATACACTAAGCTAGAAATTTAAATTGATTAAGGGATGAATATTCGATCTTATATGAATCTTAAAAGTTTGATTAATATAACGCTATTTATATTGATGGCATCCTTCCTTATGAGTTGTAATTCTGATGAAAAGTTAAAATGGAATCAAGAGGAAGGTTATCGGTGGGCTCAGCTGGATCCGGGTTTCTGGGGAAAGGTTGGTTTTAAAGAACTATCCAACTCGCATACTAATATTGATTTCACAAATTATTTATCTAAACAGAATATGGCAGAAAATCGCAACCTTTTTATTGGGTCAGGTGTGGCTACAGGTGACGTGGACGGTGACGGGTTACCTGACATTTATTTTGCCCAGCTTGAAGGTCCCAATAAGCTCTATAAAAATATGGGGGGGATGGATTTCAAGGATATCACTCAGCGATCTGGGGTTGCTCATGATAACTATTTAACCACCGGTGTTGCCTTAGAAGACATTGACGGGGATGGTGATCTTGATATACTGATAACAGGTTTTGATGGAGGTAATGCCCTTTATATCAATGATGGGAAAGGCAATTTTACTCTAAAAAAAGATAGTGGATTAACCCCCGGAAATGGAAGTACTACTATGGCTTTGGCCGATATTGACGGAGACGGTGATCTGGATCTGTACGTTACAAATTATAAAGTAAAATCCACCCGAGATATATACAGCTTGAATGAGCTGGTATTGGAAAATATTACAAGAAAAAATGCTGATTCATTAATACTGGTGCCGCCCTACGACCAAGACTATGTTTTGATTAAAAATGATGGTAATTATGATGCGCGGGAGCTGGGAGAAGTAGATGAACTTTTTATTAACAACGGTGATGGCACTTTTCAAAAAGTAAAAAATACGGAAGAGCGTTTTCTGACAAAAGATGGAAATCCCAAAGGACTTTCGCGCGACTGGGGACTTACGGCAAAATTCCAAGATTTGAATGGGGATAATTTGCCAGACCTATATGTTTGTAATGACTATTGGACCCCCGATCGGGTCTGGATGAATCAGGGAGATGGAACATTTAGGGCAATCGAAGAAATTGCAATTCGAAAGTTCAGCCTGGCATCTATGGGAGTTGATTTTTCTGACGTAAACAGGGATGGATATACCGATATCTTTACGACAGAAATGTTGAGTCAGTACCATAAAAACAGGCTGAGACAATTTGTAACTCAAAGTCCGTTTGTAAATTCCACAGAAGATCTAAACCATCAGGAACTGGCTGTGCAAAATGCATTTCATGTTAACAGGGGAGATAATACCTTTGCAGAAATAGCCTATTTTAGTGGCCTCGAAGCGTCCGGCTGGTCATGGGGAACCCGTTTTTTAGATGTAGATCTTGACGGGTATGAGGACCTGATAATTACTACGGGTAATGCTGCAGATTTTCAGGACATGGACACCCAGGAACGGCTTGGCAGGCGTATGATTCAATCGGGTGATAAAACCCAGGATTTTTTACTTGAATTTCCATCCCTTCAACTTCCAAACAAAATTTTCAGGAATAATCAGGATTTAACATTTGAAGATAAAAGTACGGAATGGGGATTCCGAGGAGAGGATGTTTCACAGGGATTGGCATCCGCCGATTTTGATTTAGATGGTGATCTGGATTTGGTAATGAACCGGTTCAATCAGCAAGCCGCTTTTTATGAGAATACAAATACGAAATCAAGAATAGCAGTTCGATTGGAAGGCAAAGCTCCAAATACCGAAGGAATAGGAGCCAAAGTGCAATTAAAAGGTGGCTTTGCTACTCAGGAAGATGAAGTGGTAGCCGGAGGTAGTTATTTATCCGACTCTTCTTCTGAGTTAGTATTTGCTGCAAATCCCGATGTCAAGAATTATACAATAATTGTTCTGTGGCCGAGTGGGGAAAAAACCAAAATTGATAATGTGAAAGCGAATACAGTTTACGAAATCCAAGAGCCTCAAGATGGAGAAATATATCAACAGGAATCGCCTGGGGATAATAATTATTTATTCGAAGACATATCTTTTCACCTAAATCATACTCACCACGAAAACAACTTTAACGATTTTAATGTACAACCGCTTCTGCCCAATAAATTAAGTCAATTGGGGCCTGGCATAAGTTGGATCGATTATGACAGAGACGGCGATGATGATCTTTTGGTTTCAAGTGGAAAGGGTGGGGAGCTCCGGATATTCGAAAATTTAGGTAATAGTTCATTCCTGCCTAAGAATCTTGGAGCGTTAACGGAAGAAAGTACCGGAGATCAAACTGCAATACTGGGCTGGGCAGAAGAGGAGAAAACGAAAATAATTGTCGGTCAATCTAATTATGAGAGGGAATATTCTGGTTCGGTTTCCGCCAGCAATTACAGTTTAGATCACGGAAAGATTGTCAGCGAAAAAAATATTCCTCCAATTTTTTCATCCACGGGACCACTTGCTGCCGCCGATTATGACGGAGATGGTGATCTGGACCTGTTTATCGGCGGACGCTTTGTCCCAGGTCATTATCCGATGGATGCTAGTTCTCGTTTATTTACAAATGATGATGGTGAATTCACTCTTGATGAGATCAATTCGAAAACTTTACGTGAAATTGGGTTGGTAACTTCCGCAGTCTTCTTTGATTATGACCGTGATGGAGATCCAGATTTGCTGGTTAGTACTGAGTGGGGAGCCATAAAACTTTTTAGAAATATGGAAGGGGAATTCAGAGAGGTTACCCAGGTAGCCGGACTTCAGGAATTCAATGGTTGGTGGCAAGGGCTCGCTACCGGAGACTTTAATAATGATGGAAGGCCGGATATCGTGGCTACGAATATCGGTCTCAATAGCAGTTATCAACTTTATTCGGGACAACCATTCAAGATTTATTACGATGATTTCGACAAAGATCGCCGTATGGAAATACTAGAAGCCTATTTTGATGAAAATGTTGCGTCCTATGTACCAAGGAGACAACTGTACGATTTGGACCGCTCCCTTTCCGCTATTACAAGGAGCATTCAATCTCATACAAAATTTGCCCAGTCCTCGTTGCAGGATATTCTTGACAGGAACTTGAAGAATATATCTTCTAAAGAGATCAATACACTACAACACATGGTATTTATAAATCAAGGACAAAAGTTTTCACCCCATCCGCTACCGGATATAGCCCAGTGGAGCAATGGATTTTACGCCGGAGTGGCTGACTATGATAATGATGGTAATGAAGATTTGTTTTTGAGCCAGAACTTTTTCGGGGTCCCTCCCAAAAGAGCGAGATTAGATGCCGGCAGAGGCTTATGGCTTCGTGGCAATGGGAAAGGAGCATTCGAACCAGTTTCTGGTAATAAAACAGGAATAAAAGTTTATGGAGAACAACGAGGGGCAGCATTAAGTGACTTTAACAAGGATGGAAAAATAGATCTGGCTGTCTCACAAAACGCGGCTTCAACCAAACTGTACCTTAATCAAACAGATAAAAAGGGTATAAGAATCCAGTTGATTGGGCCGCCGGCCAACAGGGATGGCATTGGTTCAGGAATCAGGCTGTTGTATGAGGATGATTCCAAAGGCCCCTACCGCGAAATACAGGCGGGTTCCGGGTATTGGTCCCAAAACAGTGCTACACAGGTGATGGGCAAATCGGGGACTCCTTCAGCAATTGAAATACACTGGTTCGATGGAACCCTCCAGCAGGTACCGTATGAACAGGGAAAAGATGAATACCGGGTACAATACCCGGATTGATCCTTAACCAAACAGCTAAACTAAGATCTGTAGAATTAATGCACACTATTGATTATGCCGTAGTATTAGTATTCAGCATTGCGATTGTGGTCGCCGGGATGTCGTTTGGGCGGGGTTCGTCAAGCTCTGATATGAAATCCTTTTTTGCAGCCGGCGGGGCGGTGCCGTGGCAGATCAACGGGCTGTCGCTGTTTATGAGCTTTTTCTCGGCCGGTACGTTTGTGGTGTGGGGCGCCATCGCCTACGAGTACGGCTGGGTGGCGGTAACTATCCAGTGGGCGATGTGTTTGGCCGGGCTGTTGATCGGACTTTTTATCGCCCCGATGTGGCGGAAAACGAGAGTACTCACCGCCGCTGAGTTTATTAAAAAACGCCTGGGGAAAGACGCCCAGCAGATTTATACCTACCTGTTTCTGGCCCTGGCGCTCGGCTACACGGGCCCGTTCCTGTACCCGGTTGCCAAGATCGTAAACGTTTCGACGGGATTCGGCATCGAGCAGGTCATTATTTTCCTTGGACTGATGATCATCCTGTATACGGCCGTCGGGGGGCTGTGGGCCGTGGTCGTAACCGATGTGCTGCAGTTTGTGATACTGACGGCAGCGGTGGTGATCGTGGTGCCGCTGGCGCTCAATAATGCCGGCGGATTCAGCGGGTTTATTTCCGAGGCTCCGGAAGGTTTTTTCAAGCTCTTCAGTGGAGAATACACCATCGGTTTTATTATTGCCTTTATGTTCTACAACATGGTGTTTATCGGCGGAAACTGGGCCTATGTACAACGGTATACCACAGTAAAGGACACCCGCTCAGCGAAAAAAGTGGGGTATCTGTTTAGCGCGCTCTACATTATCAGTCCGGTTATTTGGATGCTGCCGCCCATGATCTACCGCACCGTGGAGCCCGACCTGGCCGGGTTGCAGAATGAGGGGGCCTACCTGCTGATGGTTAAGCAGGTGCTGCCTGTGGGCATGCTGGGTCTGATGCTCGGGGGGATGGTCTTTGCAACGGCCAGTTCGGTAAATACCACCCTGAATATGGCTGCGGCGGTGGTGACCAACGATATCTTCAAGCAACTTCGACCGGATGCTTCAGACAAGAAATTGATGTTTGTGGCCCGTCTCTCGACGGTTCTATTCGGGGTGGGGACAATCGTGGTGGCCCTGCTGATACCCGATGCCGGGGGCATTGTAGAGGTGGTGCTGAGCGTGGCGGCCCTGACCGGGGCCCCGTTGTATGCCCCGCCGATCTGGGCGCTCTTTTCCCGGCGGCAGACCGGAACCTCGATAACAGTGGTGACAATTGCCAGCCTGTTTGTAAACCTGTTCTTTAAATTCGGGGCACCGGCACTCTGGGGTTTCAGCCTGGAGAGGGCTCCGGAGATGATTTTGGGAGTGGGCGGCCCACTGGTCATGCTTGGGGTATATGAACTCTGGGCTATCTATAAAGACCGGGTCAGTGAACAATACAGGGCTTATAGAAAAGCAGAGGAAGACAAGTCGATCAAGGAAAAATTAGCCGAGTCGGTTGGAGACACCTCCGCAGAACAGAATCAATACGGGCTCAAAGTAATCGCCTGGTCGCTGGCCTTCACCGGCCTATTAATTATTGGAATAAGTTTCCTGGCCGGGAAGGCCAACCTGCTGGTCGGTCTCGTCGGCGTGGCTATTATGGGCGTTGCGTGGCTCGTCTGGAGAGTAGCCCGGCAGCTGCCCGAAATTCTCGAAAAAGAGAAACCGGATCTGTTATGAACCAAATCGTGATGAATGAAACCGATTTGGGAAACATCAAATAATGGTCATTAACTCGATAATTTAAATGATCGAAATATTTTGAATTTCTATGATTAAAAAAGACTTCGAAGAAAAACGGTCGGTACATACCGAAACCATCGAATCGGATCTGGTTGTAGTTGGGGGTGGGATGTCAGGGGTGTGCTGTGCGCTTACGGCCGCGCGGGCCGGCATCACGGTTACCCTGGTGCAGGATCGTCCGGTTCTGGGCGGGAATGCCTCCAGCGAGGTTCGGCTCTGGATTCTCGGGGCTACCTCCCACATGGGCAACAACAACCGCTGGGCTCGCGAGGGAGGCGTCATTGACGAAATTTTGGTCGAAAATACCTACAGAAATCCCGAAGGCAATCCCCTGATCTTCGATACGATTCTTTTGGAAAAAGTTGCCGAAGAGGAAAACATCCGGTTGTTGCTTAATACCACCGTCTATGAAATAGAAAAGAACGATAAAACCACCATCAGCGGGGTAACCGGGTTTTGCAGCCAGAATTCAACAAAGTACCAACTGAGGGCACCGTTATTCTGTGATGCATCGGGAGACGGCATTGTGGCCTTCCAGGCGGGGGCGGCCTTCCGCATGGGTGCTGAGGACCCTGAAGAGTTCGGGGAGGGATTCGCACCGGATGTGGAGGATTACGGTGAGCTGCTGGGGCACTCCCTCTATTTTTACACCAAAGATGTGGGAGAACCGGTCAAGTATGTGCCCCCGGGTTTTGCCAATAAGGAGGCCGGGAAGCTCCCCAAAGTACGGAACTTCGACCTGCAGGAGCACGGGTGCCAGCTTTGGTGGGTGGAGTACGGCGGGCGGCTGGATACGATCCACCAGTCCGAGCAGATCAAGTGGGAACTCTGGAAAGTGGTGTACGGCATCTGGGACTACGTCAAAAACAGCGGGGAATACCCGGAGGCGGAGACCATGACCCTGGAGTGGGTCGGCACGATTCCCGGAAAGCGGGAAAGCCGGCGATTTGAGGGGGATTATATGCTGACACAGCAGGATATTGTGGAGCAGCGCGAGCACGATGACGCGGTGGCGTTCGGCGGATGGGCCATGGATCTGCACCCGGCCGACGGCGTTTACAGCGAGGAGAGCAGCTGCACCCAGTGGCATTCGAAGGGCTTCTACCAGATCCCCTACCGGTGCTACTACAGTAAAAATATTAACAACCTGTTTCTGGCCGGGCGTATCATCAGTGCCTCGCATGTAGCGTTTGGCTCCTCGCGGGTGATGGCCACCTGCTCGCATGGAGCGCAGGCAGTGGGCATGGCTGCCGTGATAGCCACAAAAAAAGGATTAACGCCCCGCCAGATTGCGGACTCTCCCCATATCAATTTGCTGCAAAAAGAGCTGAACAAGAGAGGACAGAGCATCCCGCTCGTTTCGCTGGAGGATGAAGATAATCTGGTTAATGGGGCTGCTGTTACGGCAACTTCAGAATTTGAGTTGAGCGGGCTGCCTCCGGACGGTTCCTGGAAAGAGCTGGCTCATTCGGCTGCCCAAATGCTTCCGTTGTCTTCAAATAAAACCTACCGCCTGAAATTTTGGGTAAAAGCCGCTCGTCCTGCTACCCTGGAGATTCAGTTGCGGACAAGCTCCAAACAACATAATCACACGCCCGATGTCACTATTGATACGAGGAAGATCCAGCTGGAACAGGGTGAACAGGAGGTGAAATTGGATTTTAGCGACACATTGGATCGAGATCAGTACGGGTTTATTTGTTTTTTGGAAAATGAAGACGTGTCGGTAAAAACGACAACAAAAAGAGTCTCCGGTCTGCTGTCGGTGTTCAGAAAAGTAAACAAGGCCGTCTCGAATTACGGGCGCCAGGATCCGCCGGATGGCATCGGTATCGAGTCTTTTGAATTTTGGACCCCGGAAAGGCGTCCCAAAGGACAAAATTTCGCTTTTGAAATAGAACCTGCTATTCAGGCATTTAAAGCCGGCAATGTAAATAATGGATTTTCCAGACCGACCAACAAACCAAATGGATGGATTCCAAATTGGTATGGGGATGATCAACCTACATTGACTATCAACTGGGATAATGAGAAAACCATAAAGAAGCTGGTATTGATGTTTGATACCGATTTTGATCACCCGATGGAATCTACCCTGCGAGGGCATCCGGAAAGAGTTATGCCTTTTTGTATTGGGCAGTACAAGATTTTTGATGCCGATGATAACCTGCTTTGCGAAAGAGAGAACAACCACCAGACCAGTAACAGAATTGAATTTGAGCAGCCGGTAAAGACAGCTAAGATAGCGATTAAAATAAAGCAGAGAGATCCTGATGTGTACGCTGCCCTTTTCCAGGTCCTTTGTTACAACGAGGGAGCAGAACTCGGTACTTAAACTGAATTATAACTTTTAAAAAGGAATCCTATGAGCAGTATCTGGCTGGCCACGGCGGCCCTGGCGATCTTCGCCCTCGGCTACCGCTTTTACTCGAAATTCATAGCCGAAAAGATCTACCGGCTCGACCCCGACTTCCAGACCCCGGCCCACACCCGGGAAGACGGGCGGGATTTTGTGCCCACCAACAAGTGGATCGTACTGGGCCACCATTTTACCTCCGTGGCCGGGGCGGCGCCCATCGTCGGGCCGGCCATCGCCATCTACTGGGGCTGGCTGCCGGCCCTCCTGTGGGTGGCCCTGGGGACGGTCTTTGCCGCCGGGGTCCACGACTTCGGGACCCTGGTGCTGTCGATCCGCCACAAGGGCCGCTCGATCGGCACCCTGGCCGACTCCCTGATCGGCCGACGCGGGCGGATCCTGTTTCTGTTTATCATCCTGATCCTGGTGCTGATGATCAACGCGGTCTTCGCCTGGGTGATCGCCAACCTGTTTATCTCGTTCCCGGCCAGCGTGCTGTCGGTCTTCATCCAGATTCCGCTGGCAGTCTGGATCGGCTTCTACACCTATAAAAAGTCCGGGAGCATGCTCTGGCCCACCGTGGTGGTGCTGGCGGTGATGTACGGGACGGCCGTGCTGGCCAGCTACGTGCCGGTCCTCCAAATTGACCTGATTCGCTATTTTGGGGGCGCCGAGGCGGCCACCTGGTTCGGACTCAGCGGCACCTCCATGGCCTTCCTGGTCTGGATCATCGTGCTGATGGCCTACGTGTACATCGCCTCGGTGCTGCCGGTCTGGACGCTGCTGCAGCCCCGCGACTTCATCAACGCCCAGCAGCTGCTGCTTGGTCTGGGCGTACTGTATATGGGACTGCTTTTTATGGCCCCCGAAGTCACCGCCCCGATGCACAACCCGGCGGCCACGGACGTCTCCTGGTTCCCGCTGCTGTTTATCACCATCGCCTGCGGGGCGGTCTCGGGCTTCCACGGGCTGGTGGCCTCCGGGACCACCTCCAAGCAAGTGGACCAGGAAACCGATGCCCGGTTTGTCGGCTACCTGGGGGCGGTCGGGGAAGGGGCCCTGGCCATTATCACCATCCTGGCGGTGGCCACCTTCTTTTCCTCCAGCCAGGCCTTCGCCGAGACCTACTCCTCGTTTGCGGCGGCCGGGGCCGGAGGGCTGGGGGCCTTCATCCAGGGGGCCGGGCAGCTGGCCACCGGCGTGGGCATCCCGGCCGAGGCGGCCCGCACCATCATTGCGGTCATCGTGGTCAGTTTTGCCGCCACCACCCTGGACAGCTCGGTGCGGCTGATGCGCTACATCATCGGGGAGCTGGGGGAGATCTACAAGGTTCCCCCGCTGACCAACATCCACGTGGCCACCTCGGTGGCGGTGATCTCGAGTGCAGCCCTGGTCTTATTGCCGGAAGGCCCGCGAGGCCTCGGCTCGGGCGGGTACCTGCTGTGGCCGCTGTTCGGGACCTCCAACCAGCTGCTGGCGGGCATCAGTTTTCTGCTGATTTCTATCTGGCTAAAAAAGCAGGGCCGGCCGATTATCTATACCCTCGTGCCGATGGTGTTCCTGCTGGCGATGACCCTGTGGGCGATGGTCCGGCAGGTGGTCTTCGAGTGGTCGGGGTGGGGCGCCGCCGATCCGAACCTGCTGCTGTTTACCTTCGGGGCGATCATCCTCGGATTTACCATATGGATACTGCTGGAGGCGGCAAGCATTATCTCCGGTTTCAGAAAAACAGCTGTCGTGAAACAATAATTAAACAGACAACCAAGAAATTAAATTGATAAATGAAAATGAAATTAAGGCTGAAATTAAAATTCTTAATTGTCTGTCTTTCCATTCCAATTCTGCTGTCATGTGGTAATAGTGTAAAGGCAGATCATCTGAAAAAGATTACTTCGAAAAAAGCTATTCAAACCGAAATATGTGTTTACGGGGGTACACCGGGTGGTGTAACAGCCGCAATACAAGCCGCAAAAATGGGCAAGTCTGTGTTACTGATTGAGCCAAGTCGTCATCTTGGAGGAATCATGGTTAACGGTCTGGGAGGCACGGATATTAATAATCACAGCGAATTCGATAATGATGCTGCAGTAGGCGGTTTAGCTTTGGAATTTTACAAGAAGATATTTGATCACTACGGCATCGAAAATTGGCAGGAAAGGCGTGAAGATGCTTCTATATGGAATTTTGAGTCGTCTGTGGCAGATAGCATTATTAAGGCGTGGGTATCAGAACATGATATTAAAGTGCTTTACGAGAGCCGGCTAAAACTTGGTCAAGAGTCCGTACGAAAAGAAGACGGTTTTATAAAAGAGATTAAACTGGAAAGTGGTCAGGTTGTCCGGGCTGATATGTTCATTGATGCTACCATTGAGGGTGACTTAGTCCATTTTGCCGGGATTGATACCTACATCGGAAGGGAGTCAAATGCCAAATACGGTGAAACAAAGAATGGCATTCGGGGCACCAATACCTATCGCCAGTTTGAGGTTCGTGTTGATCCTTACAACATACCGGGAGACTCTACAAGTGGTGTAATACCCACGATTCAGGATGAACCGTTGGGCACTCCCGGAGCGGGAGATCACCGTATCCAGGCCTACTGTTATCGAGTCTGTCTCACCCAGAAAGAAGACAACAAGGTACCCTTTAACCGGCCTGAGGGCTACGACCGTGATGAATATGAGATTTATCTCCGTTATCTGGAAGCGGGCGGTGATCTATATCGACCATCTGCCGGTCTTCCGAATGGTAAAACGGATCTGGGGGTCTGGCACGACCTTTCACACAACCTGTATGGAATGAACCACGAGTATCCTGGAGGGGACTACCAGACCCGTGAAAAGATCCGGAAGCAGCACAGGGTTTTTACACAAGGGTTATTTTATTTTCTGGCTAATGATAAAGAAGTCCCTGAAGAGGTAAGAAACGATTGGGGATCCTGGGGACTCTGCAAGGATGAATTTACTGATAATAACAACTGGCCCCGCAAATTTTATGTCCGTGATGGTCGCCGTATGGTTTCGGATTACGTGATTACAGAGCATCATACAAAAAGAATCAATCCAACGCCGGTTCCGGATCCTGTGGGCGTGGCTTACTGGCCTCCGGATGTACACCATGTGCGTCGTATAATCCGGGATGGGGCGGCTTATAATGAGGGGTTCGTATTTGGAGGAGATGACTGGGGGCCTTTCGGCATATCCTATCGGGCACTTATTCCACCAGAGAACCAAGCGAAAAACTTATTAACTCCCACGGTGCTTTCAGCCAGTCATATTGGGTATGGTGCCATTCGCCTGGAATGGACATATATGGTTTTGGGACAATCTGCCGGAACAGCGGCAGTGTTGGCGTTAGAGAATGGGATATCGGTGCAAGAAGTCGAATACGATCAACTTCATAAGCAACTGTTAAAAGATGGACAAGTACTTGAAGTACCTCCCCGAAAACTGAAATGAAACGCTGGTTTGAAAGAACCGACAAGTGAAATAGAAGCCATGCTCAGAAAAAGCTCGTGTCAAACTCTTATTAAAATATTATCCCTTTCTGTTTTCATTACCATTGTACTTTCTAATGGTTCGATAGCACAACAGAACAGGGGATGGAGTTCGGAATTTGATGGAGTCGGTATCTATTCATCTCCGAGGGCTGCTGATTTAAATAATGATGGCGTTAAGGATATTGTCCTGGGTTCAGGTAAGCTCGAATTCCAACCGACGGATACAGCGGTAATTGCCATAGACGGTACGAATGGAAGAGTTTTGTGGAACGTAGGTGCCAGAGATCAAATATTCGGTACGGCAAATCTTATGGATATCACCGGAGATGATATCCCGGACGTTTTTATTGGCGGGCGATCAGCTGAGTTTATGGCAATAAATGGAAAGTCGGGGGAAATAATTTGGGAGTATTTTCCTGAGGGAGATTCTGTAAAACCAAGAACAGAGGGACTGTTCAATTTTTATAATCCGCAATTTATTCCCGATCAAAACCAGGATGGTTTGAAGGATATTCTTGTATCAAATGGCGGAGACGTATCTGCAAAACCGTTCGACCCGGATCGACCTCCCGGCAAGTTGATGATAATAAGTTCAAGTGAAGGGGATCTAATCGCACAAGCCGAAATGCCTGACGGTAAAGAAACATATATGTCGGTCGTTGTTTCCAAAATGCATCATAATGATTCTGACTATACAATTTTGTTTGGAACCGGGGGAGAAACCCTAGGTGGAAATTTTTATAGAACCAAATTACAAGATGTACTGAATGGAGATCTATCGGAGGCGGTATTGCTGGCAAGTAGCGATAAGAAGGGATTCATCGCTCCGCCGGTATTGGCTGATATAAATCTCGATGGATATTATGATATCATTACGAATGCCGTTGAAGGGAAAGTGTACGCATTTAATGGTAAAACGAATGAATTAATATGGGACAAGGAGATTAAAAGGGCCGAGGCTTACGGAACGCTGGCAGTAGGTCAGTTCAATGATGACGAAATACCCGACTTTGTTACGACATATTCCGAGGGCATGTGGCCTTATTTTGACAAATCCGAACAAATTATGATAGATGGTAAAAATGGAGATGTTGCCTTTCGAGACTCCCTCGGTGCTGGCCAGATATCTAGTCCCGTAGTATATGATTTTACAGATGATGGTTATGATGATGCATTGATCAGTGTAAATTTTACAACTGATAAAAACGGTGCAAAAAATTTTAACAATATGCTGGTCATATATGATTTTAAAAATGAAGAGGCTTTCCAGGCAGCAGGGTATAACCCCGGATTCAACCTGGCTTCTACTCCTTGGATTGGTGATTTAGATAACAATGGGAGACTGGACATCATCTATTGCAGCCTGACTGAAACAAAGAATAGATTTGCCATGAACGGGTTTAGGGTAATTCGATTAAATACGAATATTGAGCTAACTACTGATGTGAAATGGGGAGGTTACATGGGTAACAAGATGAGTGGTAAAGTTGAATAGAATTTAATTAGCGTGAATTCGGGTTAAGCCAATATTAAAAAAAGGTGGTTATCGGGAATTTTCTACAAGTCCAAGCAAGGTTTTTAGGAAAAAAGCGGTAGGCCGCAATTGCCTCAAGGCTATTACAGAGAAAATCGATTAAGGAGCGATGGCGCGTGTGTTCTATTTGACACTGGCTTTAGTTGGTCATTAATCGTTGAGACCAGGGCGTGTTTGCACAGTAGAATTTTATGATTCAGAACGCGTTTAGGGGTTAACCTTAAGCAGCCAATGCATGTTTAATGCGATTAATGGGTTCATCGTTTTGCCAATTGATGTACTGCAATAGCGTC
>NZ_JBINJF010000119.1:0-445 GCF_043951865.1 Halalkalibaculum sp. DA3122 | reverse complement strand
ACGCGTTTAGGGGTTAACCTTAAGCAGCCAATGCATGTTTAATGCGATTAATGGGTTCATCGTTTTGCCAATTGATGTACTGCAATAGCGTCACAGAGGCTATTTTGCTAATCAATCTAGCTCGCAGTCCAGCAAATGTTTTGGCATAGTTTCGTTTGAGCATCATCTGATCACAGAGCTGCGAAAAAACCGTTTCCACCCGGCGCCGAGCGGTTTTAAACACCTTCGGCCACGGTCGATAGCCTCGCTGGTTGCGACGCATCGGCGTTTGAAGCTCAATCCCAGCACTGTAAAACAAATCAATCTGTTGCTTGCCGGACAGATATCCCTTGTCGGCCAGCAGCAGGCAATCGCTGAGCCCGCTGTGTTTAATATCTTTCAAATAGTGAACATCATGGACACTGGCTTTGGTCAGATCCATGCTCTGATAGACCCCGTCCAAACT
>NZ_JBINJF010000118.1:0-445 GCF_043951865.1 Halalkalibaculum sp. DA3122 | reverse complement strand
CCAGCATGTGAGATGATGGCTTTTCCAACACCTTACGCCCCATAATGGAGTACGACAGTACGATGTCTTCACCATGCTGGTAGTGGCCGTGGTAGTCCAGCCACTCATCAGGATACGGGGTTCGCTCTGAGACTAAGTTATTCAGCTGCCCATATCGATCCTGGTAGCTCCAGTGCATCCGCTCCAGGCCGTTCAGCTCCTGCCCGTCAATCATAGGTTCGCCTTCCCCCCGGTAAAGCTGGTATTTGGTCTCGCTAAGGTCAAGCTGGCCTTGCCATGCGGCTACCGTGGACATCCGCTGGGGATTGTAGGCCAGCTGCACATTTTCATCCAGCTGGACCAGCAGGGCGGCATTCGCCCGGTCATTCAGCGAGGAGTAGAGCGCCTTCCCGTAATCGCCCAGGTGGTCCGTAAAATACAGCTGCCCGTATTCCTGGGAGCCGGA
>NZ_JBINJF010000117.1:0-467 GCF_043951865.1 Halalkalibaculum sp. DA3122 | reverse complement strand
GATATGGAGGGCTGGCCCGAATACTGGCAGTACATGAAGCCGATGCACTACGCCACCCACGTGGTGAGCCCGGTGCTGGGGCTGACCGACGCCGACGCCGAGTACGTCTCCTGCTTTGGCTCCGGGAAGATCAGCGATGAGCTGATCGCCAAGTCCGGCTCCCCGTTTGCGGTCGAGACCTGCCACATCAAGCTGAAAGATTCAGATATCGCCGCCCACATCTACCGCAGCCTGTTCGACACGGCCCGGCAGTACCGGGAGAGCTTCGATGCCTACGGCTCGAAAAAGTCCTTCGAATGGCCGCTGATTGAAGGCGAAGACCCGGTCATCCACACGGCCAAGAAGCCCGAACCGGAGATCCCCGAGCGGGTTCAGGTGCCCGACTACGGCCACCGGCTGCCAGAGGAGATCCAGGAGTTCACCCAGGAGGGGGTCTATGACGCCGACGAGCACGCGCACCTGTCGTT
>NZ_JBINJF010000116.1:0-467 GCF_043951865.1 Halalkalibaculum sp. DA3122 | reverse complement strand
AACGACAGGTGCGCGTGCTCGTCGGCGTCATAGACCCCCTCCTGGGTGAACTCCTGGATCTCCTCTGGCAGCCGGTGGCCGTAGTCGGGCACCTGGACCCGCTCGGGGATCTCCGGTTCGGGCTTCTTGGCCGTGTGGATGACCGGGTCTTCGCCTTCAATCAGCGGCCATTCGAAGGATTTCTTGGAACCGTAGGCATCGAAGCTCTCCCGGTACTGCCGGGCCGTGTCGAACAGGCTGCGGTAGATATGGGCTGAGATATCTGAATCTTTCAGCTTGATGTGGCAGGTCTCGACCGCAAACGGGGAGCCGGACTTTTCGATCAGCTCATCGCTGATCTTCCCGGAGCCAAAGCAGGAGACGTACTCCGCATCGGCGTCGGTCAGCCCCAGCACCGGGCTCACCACGTGGGTGGCGTAGTGCATCGGCTTCATGTACTGCCAGTATTCGGGCCAGCCCTCCATATC
>NZ_JBINJF010000115.1:0-501 GCF_043951865.1 Halalkalibaculum sp. DA3122 | reverse complement strand
GGAACACTCACACGAACATATGAATCACGGTCACAATCACAGTGGCGAGCATCCTCACAACCATGACCACAAACACGATCACAAAAAGGAAAGCCGCTCCGGCGGACATGCCGCACACCACGCCCACATGGCCGAGGACTTTCTAAAACGGTTTTGGATATCCATTGCTCTAACCATTCCCATCCTGATTCTTTCTCACATGATTCAGGAACTGCTGGGATTAGGGGATGCCCTCCGGTTTACCGGTGATACCTATATCTCATTTGTGCTTTCCAGCATCGTCTTCTTTTACGGAGGCTGGCCATTTTTGAAGGGCTTATTTGATGAGCTGAAAGATCGCCAGCCGGGAATGATGACCCTAATTGGCGTTGCCATTACGGCGGCTTATGTCTACAGTACGCTCGTCGTATTCGTCGTAGAAGGACAAGTTTTCTTCTGGGAGCTGGCCACGCTGGTGGATATCATGCTGATCGGCCATTACATCGAGATGAAATCGGTGAT
>NZ_JBINJF010000114.1:0-501 GCF_043951865.1 Halalkalibaculum sp. DA3122 | reverse complement strand
GGAACACTCACACGAACATATGAATCACGGTCACAATCACAGTGGCGAGCATCCTCACAACCATGACCACAAACACGATCACAAAAAGGAAAGCCACTCCGGCGGACATGCCGAACACCATGCCCACATGGCCAAGGATTTCCTAAAACGGTTTTGGATATCCATTGCTCTAACCATTCCCATCCTGATTCTTTCTCACATGATTCAGGAACTGCTGGGATTCGGGGATGCCCTCCGGTTTTCCGGTGATACCTATATCTCCTTTGTACTTTCGAGTGTCGTCTTCTTTTACGGAGGCTGGCCATTTTTGAAGGGGTTATTTGATGAGCTGAAAGATCGCCAGCCGGGGATGATGACGCTGATCGGCGTTGCCATAACCGCGGCTTATGTCTACAGTACGCTCGTAGTATTCGTCGTAGAAGGACAAGTTTTCTTCTGGGAGCTGGCCACGCTGGTGGATATCATGCTGATCGGCCATTACATCGAGATGAAATCGGTGAT
>NZ_JBINJF010000113.1:0-502 GCF_043951865.1 Halalkalibaculum sp. DA3122 | reverse complement strand
AGGGCTTCCCGCAGGAGTTTGAGGGCCCGGCTCATCTGCGATTCGACCGTCTTCGGGGAGATATCCAGCAGCCCGGCAATCTCGCGGTAGGTCAACCCGTCCTTCCGCGAGAGCTTGTAGATCCGGCGGGCCCCGTCCGGCAGATCCTCAATCGCCTGGCGGGCTACCCGCACAAACTCCGAGTCCTCCTCCACACTGTGACGCTGGGTAACCGGGCTCGGCTGCAGCCACTCGATCTTTTGGTTGTGCTCGGCGGCCAGCTCCCGGTGCTTGACCTTGTTGAGTGCCTTGTTGCGGACGCACTGGTACAGGTAGGAGCGCACGTTCTGGTCCGGGTCCAGCTCCCGGCGGGCCTCCCAGGCTTCCATAAACACATCCTGAACCAGCTCCTCGGCCACGTGCGTGGAGCGCACGTACCGCCAGCAAAAATTGCACAACGGCTCATACAGGGCCAAAAACAGCTCCCGGAACGAGGACCGGTCCCCCTCACGAATGCGCCGTA
>NZ_JBINJF010000112.1:0-544 GCF_043951865.1 Halalkalibaculum sp. DA3122 | reverse complement strand
CGGTTTCTTTTAGCCGAAGCGGAGTGCCGCAAGGCGAATAAATCCCCAGTCGGCGATTTTTTTGGTTCGTTTTTTCATCGATGAAAAAATGAACAGGGAAAGATGATTAAGAAGCCTGAATGTGAAGCAGGAGACGATTTTCTCCAACCGAGGTGTCCCTTTTGTCTTGATACAAAAGGAACCAAAAACTCAAGGCAGAGAATGGGGCACCCGCTCCGGCCTCAGCAGGCGTGGATGTTGATGGTCCGTCACGCCTGCTGCCCGCTATCAAAACCTTCACCGGTAGCAACATCCACAAACGCCTGCTTCGGCCTCCGCACCCCATTCAAGGCCGGGAAGGGCAGGTTTGCAATTTTTAGCTCATGCTCCCTCGTCAGACAGCACTTCTTCCGGTATCGGAACAATTGCTTAACACGTTCATACGATCTCCCCTTCGAAATTCATCATTACTAATTCTTCATTTTTCATTCCTCACTGAACATCCCCCTGCACCCCCTTCGAACATCATTTACCGCTTTTCCATCATAACTGCCACAAGGGGGAA
>NZ_JBINJF010000111.1:0-551 GCF_043951865.1 Halalkalibaculum sp. DA3122 | reverse complement strand
ATGATCTTTGGTGAAGAGCAGGTGCCGATGGAAGGGAGGCGCCTGTCGGAGGCTCCCGGGGCGGTTATTGACCATGCGGCCGTCATTCGCAGCTTAAATGAGCAGACCCTCCGGCAGGGCAGGCAGCTGTACGAGCAGGTCTGCGCGGCCTGCCACGGGGCCGACGGGAGCTCGAACCTGCCGACGGCCCGCTCGTTCAACAGTGACCCGTTCAAGTATGGTTCGGATCCCTACAGCATGTGGCAGACTATCACCAACGGGGCCGGGCAGATGGGCGCCCAGCGGTGGCTGTCCCCGGAGGATGCCTATGCGGTGGTCCAGTACATCCGCGAGGAACTGGTGAAGGAGGAAAATCCCGGGATGTATTTTGACATTACCGACCAGTACCTGGAAGGCCTGCCAGAGCCGTCCATGTCTGCCCAGCAGCTGGACCAGATGATCAAGCGTGAGGCCCTGTCCGGCTCCCAGGAATACGGGCAGCTGTATTTTACGGACCACCTGGGCGATTACGGGAAGGCGCTCTACTCCTCGCTGAATGACCGGGCGAATGC
>NZ_JBINJF010000110.1:0-562 GCF_043951865.1 Halalkalibaculum sp. DA3122 | reverse complement strand
CAAATGCGACTCCGCTTTTTTATTTTCTTACTATTTTCCCCGGACAACAGTGATTAGAAATGATGAATTTCGAAGGGGAGATCGTTTGAACGTGTTAAGCAATTGTTCCGATACCGGAAGAAGTTCTGTCTGACGAGGGAGCGAGCTACAAATTGCTACCCTGCCCTTCCCGGCCTTGAATGGGGCGCGGAGGCCGAAGCAGGCGGGTGTGGATGTTGCACCGGTGAAAGTTATGATAGCGGGCAGCCGGCGCAACGGACCATCAACATCCACGCCTGCTGAGGCTGTAGCGTTTGGCCCATTCACCACCGGAGGATGGGAATTATGAATGAAGAATGATGAATTATGAATTTCGAAGGGGTACCGGGAAGAAGAACGCGGGGGGTTCCCCCTTGTGGCAGTTATGATGGAAAAGCGGTAAATGATCTTCGAAGGGGGTGCAGGGGGATGTTCAGTGAGGAATGAAAAATGAAGAATTTCGAAGGGGAGATCGTTTGAACGAGTTATAGCACCATGCCCAAGACCGGAAGAATTTCTGTCTGACGAGGGGCGGGCGACGAAC
>NZ_JBINJF010000010.1:0-137028 GCF_043951865.1 Halalkalibaculum sp. DA3122 | reverse complement strand
TACATCATATTTTACAGGCCATTGTATGTAACAGGGTGTAACGTGCCGCGCGATTTGCCCTCCAGCTGCGTTAAAGGGAAAATCGCCTGCTCAACCTGCGAAAGTACGTCTGCGCAGCCATTTTCCCTTCGCCTTGCTGAAGAACAAATTTCTTGGTGAGAAATACGGGCTAAGCTTTTTCACAAAAAATCTACTCAACCTGAACTCTTATACTGCTGGTCGATTTGCCGACCTGCAGAGTTATCGTATGGGGTCCCTCGCTAAGACGTGTTTGCAGCAGTGCCCCTTCTCCCAATTCTCCATCGGCCGAGGATAACCATGTAAAACCCTCTGTAATTTCTTCTCTGGTATTGGGGTTATAGGCCTGGCCGTTAAACAGTACGCTGCGTCCGGTCGACAAGCTCTCCCCTTCCACCGGTGACAAAATAGTGACCTCGTGAGGTTTTCGATCAATTTTTGTTTTGTCGCTCTCGGCCTCTGCATTATTATATCCATCCGTTACCTGGACTAAAAATAGACAGTCATCTCCCCCCGCGAGTTCTGTCACCTCTATCTGCATCCTGTTTTTTTCGGTACGGTTTCCCACACGCTGCCAGGTTTCGCCGCCGTTGTTGGTATACAATACTTTATATTGCAAAGGAGCATCCCCGTCGTATGAGGTTTTCCACTCCAGCAAAAATCGCTCGTCTGTAATGCGCTCCGGTATTTTTGTTGTAATCGTTAGCTCGGGTCTGCTCTCAGGAACTCTCAATTCATCAAGGAGTTTTCCCTTGTACTCATACCGTATGCCTTGGGTGCGCTCATCAAAAGGGATATACCCCCGAACAGCCAATTTTGAAAGTCTTCCCGGATCGGTGCAATAGTAGCCATATGACAGGGGGACCCGAAGTACAGGTTCACCTTCCCTGTCCAGGAGAACGGCGTGCATATCGCTCTCAGTGGCCATTATTTTTTCAAAATTTACACGCCGTTTTTTTCGAAACAGCGGCATATAGCTCAATTCCAATTCTGTTTCCGTATCCAGTTGCCCAATAAGGGTGAAAAACTGTTGATAATCTGGCATCATGTTCTCCTTCTAAATTCGGTTCCAAAGTCTATTCCACAAATCGATGGACATCCAGCGATCCTGGTAACTTTGCGTGCCATCAATATCCGGCGTACAGTAAGTCATCAGCGTTGGGATGCTATCCGGCATCAACCGGTATGCAGCAACATCCATCCCCACATCTTCAGTCAGTGAGACCAGTGAGTTATCCACCCCGTCGGGATTACCGCAAGAATCTACCCCCGGATTGGCTCCTGCATTTACGCTGGGTGCGTGATCTACAGAAACCGTGTGTGTAAGTTCATGGGCAAATGTGGCCCCCTGGCGGGCACGACTTATCATTCGGGGGTGATCGTCCCACCAAAACGGGATAACCCCGTCATTTGCCAGCCCATTCCAGGAGTATGTGCCGCTGTTGGGTATCAGTGCGGTCCATATCTCGTTGTTCTCTTCATAATCATCGGCTATGTCATCGATGCGATCCAGCAGGTTTGACCAGCCGTCCCCCGTAGTTAAATCCTCATCGCTCTGTGTATTGATGGTTCGATGATTCGGCGCCCGAAACAGCAGGAAACCCTGCTCCCGCACCGGCAGCCGTGTTCTGGCTCCCTGCAGTGAGATGTTGTAATCATTCATTGTGGGAGCGGAAATATTATTTATCGTGTCGTTCACCAAAATGGCAACCAGCCTCAAGCGACCGTTATGCCTGAAAGTTGCGCTGGTTTGGGTACGGTCCCAACGCCCTCCACCATCTCTGGGTTCGGTGTAGACTTCGGCCTCAATCTCTATGGTTCCGTCGAGATCAGCAACCGGCAGTTCAAAATTCAGGCTGTGGTCCAGTTCTTCGCGATCCACATTACCCGGAGGCTGCGCATTCATCGTGTCACCGGGATTCAGTATATTGTTGACTGTAACTGAGTTCCCATCAGGATAAGTCAGCTCCAGATGTCCGGTCACATCGGGCAGAATATTAGCCCCCTCTCCAAAGTCGAAGCCGTCGCTGACGCCACTATCCACATACACCCGGACCATCGTTCGCTTTTCGCTGACTAAACGCACACTGTTGTTTTGCCCGGGGTTGTTCCAGTTGAAACGCTGTATCGGCTGGGTCACTTCGATCCCCAAAATCTCAAGATCAGGAGTGCGCACCGCCTTTGCAGAGACAATCTCTGTTACGGTACCGCAGCTGTTGCTTGCTTCAATCCTGTAGGTGGCCGTTACCTCACTGCCGGCGTTGAAGGGCCCGATATTTTGCTGTCCCACAGGGGCGGGATTTGATATATTGGCGGAAGGCCCGACGGATCCAACGCGGGATATCTGAATGCTGTCCGCATTGGTCACGGCCCAGTTCAGCACGATATCGTCACCGGCCTCAACCGTTACACTCTGTCCCCCATTCACCCGGAAATAGACGCTGGGAGCCCCAATATTGATGACATTGATATCACGACATTCCGGGGTATCCGGTCGATAGGGCAACATGCCCACATCCCTGGGCTGTCCCAGGCATACCCGTGCTCCCTCAGAAAACTCCTCAAAGGCCGCTCGGTTAGTATCATAGACCTCTCGACGCTGCAGCTCCGCCTCTTCATCTCGAATTCCGATGCACCGGCGCCCCGAAATGCCGGACGGCACCCGAACCACGATTTCCGAATCCGACCAGGAGATCACTTCGGCAGGATCGGTTCCAAACACCACTTCCCGGTCTCCCTGTTCAGTTCCAAAGCCGCTCCCGTTTATGGTTACAGTTTGCCCACTGCAAGCGCGATCAGTACTTATACCATCAATTTCTCCGGTTGATACTGAGTCCGGGACACGGCGTATTCTACGGCCAGCTCCGCGAACAAAATCCCTGCAATAGTCTCTGATCGGGTTACATTTTTCAGGGAAATCCGGGCCTTCAGGTATCGGTCCGTCATCAGGTCCACACCCAACAGGTGGACCCCCTGTACCTGGTCGTGGCGGGCGCCAGGGACCACCTTCTCCAGGCGGAGGCTGTGTCAAACCTCCATATCCCATATTGGCCTCTGCGCGCTGTTCCCTCAGCGTTTCAACACGACCGAAATATTCGCTCTGTTCCGCGTGTCCCCGCAGCCGTGCTTGCAGTCGCCGCCCCCCGTCCAGCTGATCCTGATAAACCAGTGAATTAAAACGGTCGGGACAAAGTGTTCTGTCCCACATTTTGTCGATAGCCGCCAGGCTGTACAAGTGCTGTTTTTCGTCATCCCCCGCCAGAAATACGGCGGTCTGCTGTATCGAAAAAAGCCTGTCAGGTTTCAAGAAGAACAAAGGTCCGCACGGTGCCTCGCCTCCACCGGGTAAAGGGATCTCGCCGCGCATCGTCTGCATGCCGCGCTCCGCCCGCTCTTCATAGCTGCGTACATTAATACCTTCGCTGTGCCTAGAGATAATCCGGTTGAATTCTGCTTCAGCTCTACTGTCTCCAGCCCAAATACGTGGGATCAGATCGTACAACTCCAGCAGTGGACGAATACCCTCCAGCGCTGATACAAGGACGGTGTCATAGACAAATCGTTCATCAGGATCTGATGCTGACTGCACCGCTTGGATCAGTTGTGTCAGCTCGTTACGGTCGTAAGGAGCCGGCAGTTTTGTTCCATCGGGCAGTTCACGAAAATCTCGACTTTCGGGGGGAGGTTTGGGTTCTTCGCGACCCGGCATTTTATCACCGGCCCCAAAAAGATTCAGAATGGCATTGAAAATACGTTTTAACATCTCCATCAACTGCTGCATATCCCTCTTCCCTTTTGTTCAATATTCTTGATAAACCTACCCTACAAGAAAGCAGATCAACGGTTTGTTACAAATTTTTAAGAATCTTCTTAGTTTCCCATTTTTATTAAATGATAATAAACAATTTTTCTCATTTTTTTAATTGTAGCGGATGATATTATCCTTTCAGATGGTTCAGGATAATATCATGGATCGCGGTGGGAGCGACAGAACCATCCCGGCTCGCTTTAACTTCGTCAATCAGTTCCGGCTGCCGGGATGCGATGATGGGACGTATTCCCGCGTCAGATTCTTTGCGGCCGTGCGATCCTTTTACGCCTGAGCCTTCAATCGGGATCAGATCCATAATGTAACGGAAGCCCATTTTTTTCTGCAGCAGCCGAAGTCCCGCTTTAAGTTTCGGAAACGGGATATCCGGGTCCAAAATCATCTCGGCGGGATCGTAGCCAGGCTTGGCATGGATATCAACGGTGGGGGCAAAATCGGGTGCCTTGTTATCATCCAGCCAGTAGTAATATGTAAACCAGGCCTCCGGCTCTGCAATGGCCACCAGTTCGCCCGAACGATTATGATCCAAATCGAACTCTTTCTTTCCTTTCTCATCCAGAATTCGTTCGACACCATCTACCTTTTCCAGCATTTTTTTCAGGGATTGAATATCCGCGGGGTTCTCAATATAGATATGAGCCACCTGGTGGTCGGCCACGGCAAAAGCGCGGCTGGCCCCGGCATCCAGCACCTCTCCGCCCATCTCCTCACGCACCGTGATAAACCCGTTTTCCCGGAGTACCCGGTTCAGGGAAACAGGCTTCTGCACAGACCTGATACCATATTCCGACAGGACAATAACCTGGGTATCTCGCTGCTCATAATAGGTTATTAAGTCTTCACAGACCTGGTCAATCTCCCTGAGATCCTTTTTAATATTGGGGATACTGGGTCCCTCTCGCTGCAGGCAGTAGTCCAAATGAGGCAGGTAAACCAGGCTTAAAGTGGGATCATACTCCTCCGCAATCATTTTGGCCGCGTCGGCAATCCACTGGCTGGAAACGATGGAGGTATTGGGTCCCCAGAAATTGAAAAGAGGAAACTGTCCCAGTTTGTCCTGAAGCTTGTCTCTGAGTGACATTGGGCGGGCATAAATATCCGGCACTTTAACCCCGTCCTTACGGTACATGGGTCGCTCTACTGCAACATAATCGGCGCCCGAATAGGTGGCATACCGCCAAAAAATATTGGCACAGGTAAAATCCGGGTCGTGCCGGCGGGCGGTGTCCCAGATTGCCGGTTGCTGTATCAGCTTGCCGGAACGCATCCAGAAGCGGACTTCACTGGTATCCCTGAAATACCAACCGTTGGCAACAATTCCGTGCTTGTCAGGCATCGTTCCTGTTAAGTAGGTGGCCTGCACAGAACAGGTAACCGCCGGCAGCATCGAATCCACTGACGTGATCTGCCCTTTTTCAAACCAGTCAGAAAGAAAGGGAGTGTGCTCTCCTATCAGATCGGGAGTCAGTCCGACAACATTCAGAACGGCTGTTTTCTTCATGACTGAGCTTTGTTTATGGGGAATTAATAGCTAAATGAGGTATAAAAATACAGGTTGTTCAGTTTTTATTAACCTGCGGTCAACGATTCCACCTGCTCCAGGGTCCATCGAAACTCCCGCTCGATTGAATCCAGCAAATTTTCCTTCAGATCGGCGGGCAGCACATCCCAGGTATAGGTTTCGATCTCAAAATGGGTGCATCCATCACCTGCTAACTGTTCAAGGCTCCGCACGATATCGTCCTGGGTAGAGTGCAAAATCCCATACTCCTTTATAAATATGGGAACGTGAAAATGGATCCGCCACTCATCAGCTTCAGATATATGGCCTGCATTAAGTGCCTCAGACAGGTCGGGATAGTGAAAAAGTTCACTCCCTGATCTTCGCTCAATTACCTGGTGCAGGTAGGTATCCTCCTCAAACTGCTTGAGCTTCGAAACAACATCTTCTGTATATCCAATGGAATCGTTTAAGTCGACCTTCAGTGCTGCGCTGATCTGCACTTTGCCAATGCGGATACCGGCCTGCCTGAACTGCTGAATCGCCTCGGCGGGATCCTCATATTCAACCGCAAAATGGCAGGTGTCGTAACAGACCCTGATATGTCGCCTTATCAATTCAACGGCCTCGTCCTGGGACTGCCCGTGTCCTGCAGCGAGGTGTGCAGCACCCGCCTTGAACAGCCAGTTTTCAAAAAAATCGATCGTCTCGGCGCTATTTTCAATCAGGCAGTCGGGTTCAGGTTCGATATCGATATGCAGCTCTTTACCCTCCTTTTCCCGAATCTCTGCCAGTGCAAAAGCTACTTCCGCAAGGTTGCGGCTGGACACGCGAAAAACATCTTCGCGCTGGGAATCCTTCAGCCACGGTTTATAAGAGATGGGAGAAGTGGATATTCCGCCATCCATATCCCCGGGCAGGAGTTCGGCCAAAACTCTGGCCAGGTTCAGCGTATATTCAAGCCGCTCCTGGTTCGTCCAATCCGGTTTATAGACATTATCCTTGACGCACTCCCCGTGAAAACTGCCAAAGGGAAAACCGTTCATGGTAAATACGTAAAGATCCTCATCGGAAAGCCAGCTCTTGAAATCATCCAGTCGCTTTCCCTCCAGCAGCTCTTCTGCCGCCCGGGCCGACAGGCGCAGTCCCACGCCAAACGATTGCTCGGGAGACAACCTGTTTTTAAGCTCGGGCAGGTTGGATTTTAATTGATTAAATACTTCCTCCCACGTTTCGCCGGGATGAATATTGGTGCAGTAAGTAAGATGGGTGTTCGGTGGGTTACCGAGTTTCATGCATTAAACATTGGTTTTAGAAAAAGTTGGAAATCATCATTTTCGTATTGCGTATTGCGTATTGCGTATTGCGTAATGCGTAATGTTTTAAACTTAGTTTACGGGTTCAAATAAATACGAAATACGCAGTACGCAATACATTATGCTGGTTGTTTCTCGAAGTTTTGTAGCCTGGTTATGGCCTCGGTAAAACGATCCAGATCAACTTCGTGAACCTCTGTTCCCTCGCCAATAGATTCCAGCAGCATAATAGTCAGTTCACCGCCAAGGTGCTCACGGAACTCCTCCAGCCCGTGGAACAGGGAATCTTCGTCTTCCGGCTGATCCAGCTTCGATTTAAGTTCGGGTACGTAGAGATCAAAGCCACAATTTTTAAACGCCTGCAAAACGCGCTCCCACTCCTTCCGGGAGATCATGTCGGACAGGTACGAGTACGTAACATCCAGCGCTATGCCGATGGCTACGGCTTCACCGTGACGCAGATCATAGCCGGTTAGCTGCTCCAGCTTGTGGGCGGCCCAGTGGCCAAAATCAAGTGGACGGGAAGAGCCCATCTCAAACGGATCGCCGGAGGTGGCGATATGCTCCAGGTGGAGTTCGGCGCAGCGATAAATCAGCTTTTGCATCGGCGCTGCTTCCCGGTTATCCAGCCTTGAAGCATTTTCTTCCAGAAAACGGAAAAAGTCGGCGTCCTTCAGCAGTGCAACCTTGATCGCTTCGGAGACCCCCGAACGCCAGTCGCGCTGGTCCAGGGTATCCAAAAATTCGATGTCATTAATCACGGCAAAAGGCGGTACAAACGTGCCCAGAAAATTCTTCTTCCCAAATGCATTAATCCCGTTTTTGACCCCGACGGCCGCATCATTTTGGGCCAGTACCGTTGTTGGGACCCGGATGGTGCGAATGCCCCGGTGAGCGGTTGCGGCCGCATACCCGGCCGTATCAATGACCGCACCTCCCCCGATTACAGTTACATAGGAATGACGGTCGAGATTGGCCTCGTTTATCGCCTCATGGATCATATCCACGTGATCGGGATCATTTTTGGCTGCTTCTCCCCCCGGTACCGTGATGAGTGTATCAACAAGCGTAAACACCTCCTTGTGCAGTCCCGCATACACCTTGACACGCTCAAAGAGATCGGGATGATGCTCATACATTCCCTCGTCAAAAACAAACAGCACTTTTCGGGCGACCTCGGGCGATGCAGATTGAATCAGATTTGCAAACAGGTCGTTGTCCGGATCGAAAAGTCCTTCTGTGAAGCAGACATCATAGGTGAAGGGTACTGAGAACTCCTGTTTTATCGTGCTAAGCTGACGAGGCATATATATTCTATCCGTTTATTTCTGGTCCTGCATTTTATAATGACGATGCAGTATATATTAATTCCAATAACACAAAACAAACGGTTTATTGATGTAAATGATTGTTATAAATATGGAGAATTTGTGGGGTGGGATTACGGCTATTCTGCACCTGTCGGGTTTTGTTACCTGACAGGTGTAGCAATCGTTTGTTAAAACTAACTTAAACATCACAGATTTCGACGCCCTGCTTCAACGCTTCCAGCTCATCGTCCCAGGTGGGGATAAACTCCTGGCCGATAAACCCGGTATAGCCGGTATCCAAAATCGCCTTGACGATGGCCGGGTAGTAGAGCTCTTGTGTCTCGTCAATCTCATTGCGGCCCGGTACGCCTCCTGTATGGTAGTGGGCTATATATTCATGATTATCTCTTATAGTACGAATGACATCCCCCTCCATAATCTGCATGTGGTAGATATCATAGAGCAGCTTGAACCGGTCCGATCCCACTCGCTTGCAAAGTTCCACACCCCAGTCGGTGTGATCACACATGTAGTCAGGGTGGTCCACTTTACTGTTCAGCAGCTCCATCGTTACCGTTACGTTATACTTCTCAGCGGTGGGCATCAGTCGTTTCAGGCCCTTGACACAGTTTTCGAGGCCCTTTTCGTCATCCATCCCGTTTCGGTTGCCGGAAAAGCAGATAATTTTATCGAACCCGGCATCGGCCACCTGTGGAATCACCTCCTCATAACTGGCAATTAGCTCATCATGCAGGTCCGGGTTGTTAAATCCTTCGGGAATCCCTTTTCCCGCTCCCCAAGGCATGGCGCAGGTGAGACCATATTTTTTGAGCGTCGGCCACTCGTCGGGTCCCAGCAGCTCCACCGATTTTAGCCCGATCTCTTTGGCCGCCCGGCAAAACTCATCCAGCGGTATTTCATCATAACACCATTTACACACCGAGTGGTTGACCTTGCCGTTAAGTTCCTTTCCCAGTATCTCTTCTGCCTTTTGGACGTTTCCCAGCCACCCGGCCATCGTACCGGAGCCAGCCAGGAGTCCCAATTTCTTTAATGCGTTACGTCGTGAAATATTCATAATGGTATTCGAATGTGATTTAGCTGTTGCGAAACTATTTAAATAGCTACTCAAGTGTTGACAAGTATTCCACCAGGTCCACCAGTTCCTGCTGGCTCATACCCGCATGCAGATTTTCCGGCATCAGCGAACGCTCCATCTGTTCCCTGGAACTAATTTCTGACTTGTCATAGGTGCTGGTATATCCCCCGGGCGTAAGCAGCACTACTTCCGAAGCGGTCTCACTTTGGATAATGCCGGCGACTTCCGTTCCACCCTCGAGGGTAAGCGTGTACCCTTCATATCCAAAACTAATACCGTTATTAGGATTGAGTATGGCATCATACAAGCCCTCCTTGGGCAGTTTGGCTCCTATCTCGGATAATGCCGGACCAAACTCGGTGCCCTGCCCGTTGACCTGGTGACAGATCTGGCAGGATTGTTCGTATATCTCCTTCCCTCTTTCCGGGGTTCCCTCCATAGCAACCAGCTCCGACACCGGTGCTAATTCCGTCTGGACATCCCGGGCTTCCCCCGTCAGTTCTTTGGCCAGTTGGCGCACATCCCCGCGCCAGGAATCTGCCAGGCCTTCGGCGGCGGCTTCATGAAGTGATTCCGGAATAATCCCGCCATTGACCAGTTCCACCAGTCGCTGCTCTCCACCCCAGGACGTTCCAGCCGCTTTTACTGCCTCGCGGCGCATCTCCAGCTCATTGTTTTCATCGAGGAAAAAAGTCTCAAGCATTTCGATCGATCGCGGGGTAGAAGTATTGCCAAGTACCGCAATCACGCTTCTTTTCTCCTCTTCGTCGCTGCCATCTAAAACAGATTGGATTGTCTCCCGTCCTCCAAAGTCCAATGCGAGTTGTGATGCGCGGATGCCCAGGCTACTGTCCGGGTAGGATTGCATCAGGGTAAGCAGTTCCTGGCTCTGATCCTCCAGCTCAAACTTTTCAACCAAGTCGAGATATCCATGAGTCCCGCTGGCCGCATCCAGCGCCTCCTCGAGCTCCTGCCTGACAATCGCTGACTGCTGCAGGGCCGAGCGATCCAGTTGTTTCAGTGCCAGCGTATTTAATTCATGTTGATTTTCCAGGTCTCCCTGAAGAATATTGACCAGGTGCTGCTGTTTTTCGTGGGAATCATGGAAATGGAAGGCACGGAAATACCGGGCTTTCTCATCAACATCAATACCGGAATCCAGGATGATTTCCGTCAGCAACGGCAGGGCGGCTTCGGCACGCGAACGCCAGACAATATCCCGGCCCGCAGGGGTGTTCCAGTCCGATCCCACTTCATCGAGCCACGCCCCGAAAAAGCGATCCCATTGACCATAGGCACCAATCCCGAGGGCTTCCAGGTACCAGCGATCATGGCCATCATGCCGGGTGGCCAGTTGAGCCCATATATCGGCCGCCTCCGGTGTTTCATTGTGATGCAGCGCTATGGCCACCTCCCGTCGAACCTGTGGAGAAGGATCATCGACCAGCTGCTGCAGGTAGGGAGTGATATCCAGGTCAAGCTGTCGCGCGGCCCGAAGACCCGTAATGCGAATATCCGGGTTTTGATCTTCCAGCGCCTGGTCGATATAATTTTGTCCTTTTTCAGGCAATTTGCTCAACAGCCAGAGGGCGCGGGCGCGGTATCGCTGGGTATCGGAGTGCCAGAGGTCCACCAGCACCTCTTCAGCCTCTGTGCCCCACTCATGCAGCTGTAGCCAGGCAAGGGCTCTGCGATTCAAATTTGGACTTTTCAGCGCCTCCACTGCTCCCGAAGGAGTGCTCAAATCAAAATCGGGGACTGTGTACCCGGTGCCTTCAGGAGCAATGCGGAAAATGCGTCCGCGCTGCTGATCGCCCATCTGGTGTCCGCCCACGCCGGGATCGTACCAGTCAGACACGAAAATGGAGCCGTCCGGGGCTACTGTCACATCAGAAGGCCGGAACCACTGGTCTTTGTCCCCCTTTAAGATATCTTCAATCTGAGCAGAGTATCCCGCCCCATCCTTTTCAACCGGGTATGACCGGACGACATTGGGCCCGGCATCGGTGTGAATCATCTGGTTGTGAAATACTTCCGGCAGGAGTTCTCCCTCGTAAAACACGATACCAGTGGGAGATCCGGCGCCCGTCTGCAGTAAATTTGGTATAGAACCGGGATCATTTTGATACCAGTGGCGCGTGGGAATATCCTCGGCCATACCGGTGCGACGCGTGCGCCAGCCAGCCCCGGTAATTTCATCGGTGTAGCCGTAGTTTCCATACTCCATAACGTAATTAATGCGCACGGCCTTGTTGCCGTCGTCGTCATTGTCGGACTGCCACAGGGTCCCGTAGGAATCGACCGCCACCTCGTAGTTGTTCCGGAAGTTATGGGCCAGCACCTCTACGTTACTGCCGTCGCGGTCGCTGCGGAACACCATCCCCTGCCGGTAGGGATCGCCTTCATCGGTAATCTCATTTCCAAATATATCTTTAATGATGTTGCCTTCAGCGTCTTTGAGTACCTTCCCCTCGTTTCCGAAATTGAAATATAATTTCCCATCGGGACCAAAGACAAAAGCGTGGACGGCATGATCGTGCTGTTCGCCCTGGATGCCGCTGAACATCACCTCTTTGCGGTCGGCTTTGTCATCACCGTCATCGTCATAAAATACGTACACATAGGGACTTACCGACACGATCACCCTCTCGTCCAGCACCATAATCCCCAGGGCGGCGTTGATGTCGTTCCCCTGGTAAAATACCTTGCTGTCATCTGCCCTGCCGTCCCCATCGGTGTCTTCCAGAATGACAATACGGTCGCCTTCCGGGCGGGTGGGGTTCTCCGGGTTCAGATCCGGCCGATAGTTGTATCCTTCGGTCACCCATACGCGCCCCTCGGCATCAATATCCATATTGGTGGGATTGACCAGCATATCTTCGGCCGCAAACAGGGTGGTTTCCAGGCCTTCCCTGGTTTCCAGACCAGCCAGGGCGTTTTCCGCACTCCGTTTTTCCTGGTCGCTGAGCTGGTCAAAATCTGGTTCATTTTGAGAACAGCCAGCAAAGATTATCAACAAAGCGAGTATTGAAGGCCACAATTTCAGTGGAGTGCAGCCTGAGACAGATTTTCCAACAATTATTTTTTCCATTTTCAAATTAAAATATGGTCAATATTTATTTAACGGTAACTAAAATAGGAAACGAAGCAGGTTCATCATAAACCTGCTTCGCGATATTAAAATATATAATAAACAGGGTATTGCTAATCGCTTAATTTTACAAGCTATAATCCAATTTCAGGTATTTCCCCGCTTACAAACATGTTTTCTAACCCGGATTTCTCACGAGTATTTTGGATAAAATCATGTAACTTTATGGATGACCATAACTTATCCCATTTTTTACTGCCCAATTATTATTACAGTCTGTAATAGGCTGCGAAATGGGCCTTTCAGCTGCGTTGAAGGATAAATCACCTGCTCAACGTACCAACGTACGCCTGCGCGGCCCATTGCCCTTCGTCTTGCTGAAAAACAAATTTCTTGGTGAAAAATCCGGGCTAGTTATACCCGGGATTTTGCTCAAGATTTTCATTTCTCTCCATTTCGTACCGGGGAATGGGCAGGAAGTAGGCGTTGTCGTTCCATTGACGCTGATCAATTTCAACAATATTATACTCAAAAGTATAGCTGCCGTTATTGTTCAACCTTCCGATGATGTTAACGCCTTCTCCGTTTTCATACACATCGGGAGCAATCATCCAACGGCGTACATCAAAATAGCGATGGTCTTCAAAGGCCAGTTCAATCCGCCGTTCATTTCGGTATCGTTCCATGAGGTCCTGCCCGGTTTCCGTGGCCGGGATATCGGGCATGCCGGCTCGCTCTCGTATGGCATTAAGGGCGGTACGGGCATCCCCCTCTTCGTCGAGTTCAATTGATGCCTCGGCGTAGTTCAACAGAATCTCAGCATACCGGATAAAAATCCACGGTACCTCCTGGCGGAAGAACTGGTGATCGACATTCGGATCCAGGAATTTCCGCATATAGTAACCTGTATAGGTGCCGTTCCAGTCTTCAATAGGTCCGTCCCGGGTATCCAGGCCGGGACGCAGGTCGCTCTGGCCTTCCACCTCAAAAGAGGCGGTCTCCACAATACCTTCCGGGTCCAGATCAATCATATCCGCCGGACGTTCTCTCCACTGCGAGCCATTATAAAAAATAGAGGCATAGAACCTCGGGTCCCGATTTTCATACGGTGATTCCCCGTAAGCCGGATCTCCATTACGAAACGCCTGCCAGTTGAATTCGGTGCCATCCTCCATCTCGTAGGCATCGACCATCTGGCCAAGCGGGGTGTCACCGCCCCAGTTGTGCCAGCCATTGGGACCGTGAAACAGGCCCATATCGGCTTCATACCACTCATAACTTTGATTCTGCAGGAAATATCGTGCAAAGATGATTTCTTCGTGATCTTTCTGCAGGAATAGGTCAGCATAGTTTTTAGCAGTTGAATCTCCCGGGGCGGGATCTGCCTGGTAAAGGCTGTAACCGAGATCCATAACCGCTTCAGCGGCCGCTTTAGCTCGTTCCCAGCGTTGTGTTTGATCACCACCGGTATAGCCGGTATAATCGTTACCACTTGGGTTTTGTGCATACAGGTCACTGGCCGCGTAGGTGAGAATACGGGATTTAAGCGCAAGTGCGGCCCCCTTGCTGGCGTGAGCCTTGTCCCCTTCAATTACTGTTGGCAGCAGAGAAGCGGCGGCATCCAAGTCTTCGACGATGAAGTTGATACAATCTTCGAAGGAGTCGCGCTCAACCAAAAAATCGTCATCAAGATTAAAAGACTCTTTAATGATCGGAACCCCGCCATACAGCTTGACCAGGTTATGATAGAAGTAAGCCCGCAGAAAGTGAACTTCACCGGTCAGCCGGTCCTTGAGGCTCTGTTCAACAGGGGATTCTCCGATATTTTCCAGGAACACATTGATGCTCCTGATATTGCCGTACAGGTCATCCCAGTGAAAATGATCAAAAGGGGCTACTGCTCCATCACCAAACAATCCCAGCTCATCTGGTGTCATGTTGCTTTGCTTTATCGGCGTGTCATTCCATCCGTGTGTAATGATCGTTTCATCGACTCCCGAGCTCACATTCACGGCAAAGAACCCGTGACCAACGCCCTGGTATATATCATTTACGTACGATTCCACCAGTGCGGGATCGTTCCACAAATCCTCCTCGGATATCTGATCAAGTGGCTTTTTGTTAAGAATCTGATCATCACAGGATGTGACAATCACTGCAATACAAAAAAGAAAAAAGAACTGTTTGAATATTAAATTCTTCATGACTGTCAAGTTTAGAAAGTTAACGAGATACCGGCGTTAAAGACTCTTTTCTGCGGGTAATACTGTCCCGAGCTGCTCGAGGCTTCCGGATCAAATACCTTGAGTTTGTCGAACGTAAGCAGGTTATATCCACTCACATAGATCCGCATGTTTTGCAAGCCCACTTGTTCACCCAGGCTAGCCGGCAGGTTGTACCCGATTTCAATCGATTTCAACCGGAGGTAGTCCGCGTTTCGGAGGAAGTATGTATTCTGGTTGGACGTCCAGTACTCGTCCGTTCTGTTATACGTCCGCGGATGCTCAGAATCCGGATTTTCAGGTGTCCAGCGTTTTTCGGCATAACTCTGCAGGAAGTTGCCAATTTCACCGGACTCGGTAAATACATACCGAACGGCGCCGGTTGCCCCCTGCAGCAGTGCCGAAAAGTCAAAGTTTTTATAGCCCGCATTGAGCGCCAGACCGGCTGTAAATCTGGGCATCTCATTTTTATCTATACGCACCCGGTCCAGACCGTTAATTTCTCCGTCTTCATTTACATCCACGAATTTTATATCACCGGGACGGGCACCGGGCCAGCTTGGATTTGAGTCGATCTCCTGTTGGTCGTTGTAAACCCCGTCTGCCTGGTAGTAAAGACCGGTATTCATGGGACTGCCCGTTGAGCGCTGATAGTCTGGCACCCCTGGCGCCTCATCCCAGTACTGGATTTTGTTGTAGGCGTATCCGGCATTTCCCGTAACGTCAAATGAGAAACCACCCACCTGGTCGGAATAGCTAATTCTGCCATCGACCCCGGAATTTACTACTTCCCCAATATTTTCCCGGGGAAGAGAAAATCCTGCTGTGGTGGGTATGGAGGCGTTGCGCCACCAGAGAATATCTGACCGGAGGTAATTAAAATAGTCCGCTTCAACCGTCAATCGGCCATCGAGCATCTCTGCATCGATGCCGAAATCAAACTGGTTTGCAACCTCCCAGGTTACATTTGAGTTGGGGATACGTTCCTGTTGCAGACTTTTCACAAGATTGGTCTGGTCGAAAATATATCCATTCCCGAACCCGTAGGTCGTCATATACTGAAACGGCTCAATGCGGTCATTCCCGGTCTGTCCCCAACTGGCACGTATCTTGAAGCCCTCCAGAAATGAGACATTTTCCTGCCAGAACGACTCCTCCGAAAGACGCCATCCCACTGAAATACCCGGGAAAAATCCGTATCGTTTACCTTCCGGGAAAATGTAGGATCCGTCATAGCGACCAACAAACTCAATGAGATATTTCTCATTATAGTTGTAGTTGATCCGCCCAAAGTAGTTTTGGCGAGCTCCTTCAAAGGCACTTCCATCGTTATCCTTTTGCGCTTCTGAACCCGCGAAAAGTTGGTCGATGGAATCAGAGAGATACTGCTCTCGGTAGGCGCTGAAGAACTGGTCTTGAAAGGTCTGCCGTTCAACACCGGCAAGCAGGTTGAATGCGTGGTCTCCAAAATCCTGCTGATACCGCCCAATCAGGTTAAGTGTAGCCTGGTAATTGTCGGTGGCCTCCTGTGTCAGCTGGGGTTCATTCAATCCTCTTTTGGCTCGCGTTAATACCGGATCGCCATCAGAGTCATATGTTTGGTAATCCCAGGTATAAAGGTACCACGGCGTCTCCCACAGCTTATTGAACTGATAATCCTTGTCATAGGAAACGTTGCTTTCAAACTCAAGACCTTCAACAAAGGGAACATCAAACTCCACCTTTATATTACTCTGGAGCACATCACGTTTATCCCTATCGTATCCCGTGGCCTGGGTACCGGTAACTACCGGGTTGTCGCCATATTCAATATCGGGACCTGGCTCTCCGCTGGGCCAGTATGCGGGAAGAGTTGGCTTACCCCGCATCAGTGCCCGGAACGTAGGACCCACTCCACGGATGGGCGACTCTTGCAGCTCGCGGCGGCCCGAGAGATTCAATGATATGTTCAGGTTGTCATTGATCTCCCCTTCTATATTACTTCTGAAGTTATACTGGTCATATTTAAACCCGCTGTCTTTAAAGAAACCATTTTCACTAGCTGACCCCAGCGATAAGTAATAGCTAATGGCCTCGCTGCCGCCTGAAACAGAAACATTCATTTTATTCTGTTTGGACAGATCCTTAAAAGCGGCGTCAAACCAATCGGTATTGGGATGCGTCCACGGATTCGTTCCCTCCCGGTATTTTTCAATATCTTCCTCGGAATACCGCTCCTGGCGCCCCCGGTACATGTCAATCTCGTTGATCATCTGTGCATAGGTGGCAGCGTCGGCCATTTCCGGTATCCTGGTAGGTTGCGTAAATCCCTGATTATAGGAGATTGACACCTGTGGTTTTCCTTCCCGGCCTCGCTTGGTGGTTACCAGGATCACACCGTTTGCAGCCTGCGAACCATAAATAGCAGCGGATGCATCCTTTAGTACGGTGATACTTTCAATATCATTGGGGTTCAGGCGGCTCAGACCTCCTGTCCGGTTTGTCACCCCGTCAATTACAACAAGGGGACTGTTATCACCGAGCGTATTACTGCCTCTTATTCGGAGAGTGGACCCGGATTCGCCCGGCTGACCGGTATTGTTAAGGGCAACAACCCCGGGAAGTCGGCCAACCAGATTATTTTCTGCATTGATAACAGGGGCTTTTGCAATGTCATCCCCCTGAACTGTTGAAATGGAGCCGGTACTTGTTGCCTTGGTTTGTGTTTGATATCCTACAACCACCAATTCGGATCCCTGAAAAGTTTCGGGAGTCATCTCCACATCGATCTGAGTGCGACCATCGATAGGAACCGTTGTAGTTTCAAAACCCACAAAGGAAAAAACGAGGGTGTCCTGGAGACTGGGGACATTCAACTCAAAGTTCCCGTTCCCATCTGTGGACGTTCCCGAGGTTGTTCCGCTTACCAGCACGTTAACACCCGGCAGTGTTTCTCCCGTCTGTGAATCCCTTACGGTACCGGTAACCGTTTCAAGTGTTACCATCTTTTGGGGCATCTTGCCTTTTGGCATTATTACGTACGTGCGGTCGGTCTCTTTGCGGTAATGCAGCCCTTTTCTTATAAGCAGTTCACTCAGCACATAGGCAAGGCTGTCGGACTCCAAAATAGCCCGATCTACAAATTTACCCTCCAGGAGCCTGGAATTGTGCAGAAAAGAGACATCGTAGTTATCTTCAATCTCGGAAAGTGCATCGGTCAACGTTATGATGCCCTGCACTCCCAACACCGTGTGACTATTCGAGGAATAGAGTGGACTTTCTACCGTCTGTCCATTTACGCTGTTATGGCTTCCAATCCCTGTAAAGACAACCAACAGCAGCGCAATTACGCCTATTTTAGTTTTAGATATTGTACCTGGTGATCTCATGGCTCATTTGTTTTGTATTATGTTTATTTATTGTATTTGTTACCCTTCCCGTTTCTATCGAAAAATCATTTCCCCAGGTAGACAGTGTCCCCGCTTATTCGATATGAGGTGTCCACTGTTCTCGAAAGAGCGGATGTAATCACTTCTAACCCGGCATTTTCTATCGAACCTGTAATCTTCTGCTTAAACAGGTCCGGCTCTCTCACGATTACATTTACCCCAAAAGTATACTCCAGCCTTTCAATTACTTCGGCCAGCGGTGTCCTGTCGAAAACCAATATTCTTGTTCGCCAAGAGGTGTACACTTCGGGATTGACTGATTTTGTGCGCACCGTTTCCCAGGAGCTGTCCAGCTCTGCCATTTGACCGGGCTTGAGCAGCAGTTGCTGATCCGGCCTCAAAGGATCCACAGACACACTTCCTTTTTTCAGAACCACTCTGGTTTTACTATTCCTGGCGAAAACGACGAACTCCGTGCCCAACACCTCTACTTGTCCCGCTGCCGTACGGACCTTGAAGGGAGCTCGATCTGGCCCTTCCCTCGTAGTCACTGAAAAGTAGGCTTCCCCTTCCAGGTACACTTCTATATCATGGCTGTCCAGGGTGTTTGTTTGGTATATGAGTGTGGAATTGGCATTGAGTGTTATCCTGGATCCATCATTGAGGGAGATGGTTTTTTGTTCACCGTAGTCCGTCTTGACATCATGTTTAACGATATTTTCTTGTGGCCCGGGTTCTTCCACCTGGTAGAAATAGACAGACAAACCGGTTATCGCTGCCACCAATACTGCAGCGGCCAGCCTCCATATCCATCCTGTGGTACCAGTACGCCGGGCCGTGGATATCTCAACTTTTCGGAGCCGTGGTTTTTTTTCAAGGGCCGCCTCTAGCTTTTTCCAATTTTCCCGTGCATTCGTAACTTCCTTTTCCTTGATGGAAATCCCGGTCAACCTCTTCTGAGCTTCAAGGGCAAGTTTACGATTCTTATCACTCGCGCCGACCCATTGATCCCAATAGGCCTTTTCTTCAGTACTGGCATTTCCTTTAGTCCAGTTTCTGAAGGAATCATTGTTCAACAACTCTTCCAAGCTATAATCCGGATGCAGCCAGCTTGTAGTCAAAGCCCTGGTGTTGTGTTAAAATAGTTCCCGTTTTATTGTTCTATTTAATAGACGAGGTGGGATTTCTGTTTGTACTGGATTTTTTCTATCAAAAAAACGGGCTTTACAAGATCAAAAGGAAGGTTCTGCAAATATCTCTTAGTAAAACCCCAAAACCGGAGTATTCTTGTTCGTTGTGTTTCACTTTAAAACATTTTGCAACAAACGGAGTGCTTCGTACACATAATTTCGGGCTGTCTGATAATTTATTGACATCACCTGCTCTATTTCCTCATAGTTTAATCCACTATAAAACTTTAAAATAAGCACTTCTCTCTGACGGTCCGTTAAGGTATCCAGTGCCTTCTTTAACCGCCTGCTGGTTTGACGATCGATTTCACGCTCAATCATCAAATCCTCGGCATTCAGATTTACCGAGTGTCGAATGTCAGAAGCTCTCTTATTCAATATATTTTCCCGGCGATTTATCTTTCTCAATTTGGTAATCATATGATTTCTCAGAGCCTTCCAAAGGTATGTTTTAACTCCGCTTACCGGTTGTAATTCTCTGCGGGATTCCCACAATTTTAAAAACAGCTGCTGGATCGCATCCTCGGCAAAGTCCCTGCAGCTGCACATACGTACCGCGTACTGAACCAAATCATTGTAATGGCGCATAAAAAGTCGTTCCAGCGCCCTTTTATCCCCATCAATCAGTTTCAGCCACAATTCCGAATCTTTACCATATTTATCTTCACAAGCATATACAGTCTGTGACTTTTTGCCCATTATCCCAGATATAAGATATTTATCAGTCTTGCGTGGTTACCAAAGGTTGTATTAACCCTCTTTTGCCATGAAACCTATTTTATCCTCGACCAAGAAGTAATCCCGTTTTTACTCCAAATGAAAGGAGCCGCCGATCCCAGATAAGAATAAAGATTTCCCCTTTTTTGCAATTATAAAATAGCTGTAAAAATAACACTTGCAAATTAAATAGGACTGCCTGTAAAATGTGTCGGATTCAAATTAAGGCGAAAGAGTCAAATTGGATAGTAGCAAATAATTCAGTGGCTTTTAAAAAATAAACAGGGTAAATAGCATTGTTGAACTCAATGTTAGGCACAAATCTTATTCCGTTATCTCCAAAGCCGGTAAGCTTACTGCATTTTTCTATCACATTGACCAGAAGGTACGGGCATCGGCACGCCGGTGTTTGCAGGCGTGCCGAAGTCAGGTGAACCATCCTCATTCCAGCTAAACGGCTGCATGCGGATGTCCCGGTTCCAGCCGGGCTCGGTCGATTTTTTGGAATGGTAAATAATCCAGTGTTCGATGCTGTCCGGAGATGTGGTAAAGCTGGCATGCCCGACGCCGTGGACACTCTCTGTTCCCTGGAATACCGGTCCTGTCTTGGTCCAGTTTTCAGGATTCATGGGATCTGCATCGGTTCCTGCCAGCCTTAGCTGGCCCAGCCTGTATTGGGGCAGCCATGATTCACGCGTGGAATAGATCACGAAAACATCATCGCCATGTCTCAGCACTTCGGGCCCTTCGTTGATGCCAAAATCCACTTCGTTCCCCCGCTCCCAGGATTCTTCAGGCGATGAGATCAGCACGCGGCTCGAGCTTATCGTCCACGGGTTTTCCATTTTGGCGATATACAGGTGCTGGGTGGTGGCATCGTCGTTCCTGTTTTGCTTCCATCCCGACCAAATTCCGTATAACTGATCACCCAGCTTCAAGGGTGTCAGATCTATGGCCCAGGTATTATTCGTTCGATTTGAGATATCATCGCCGGTGTAGAGCTGTCCCTTCTCCTCAAAGCTTTCCTGCGGGTCTTGGCTGGAGCCTTCCAGTACTCCAGACCGCTGATGAATAAACGGTGGTCCGGCCTCTCCGGCTGTATAATAAACATACCATTTCCCCTGGATATAATGCAGCTCCGGTGCCCACAAGTGGGAGCTGTTCCACCCCTCAGCAGGCTGCTGCCAAACCCGGGTCCAGTTTTGGGGCTCCGTCAGTTTCCTGGATTTGGCGATATGGATGCCTCCCTCCCTGGACTCACAGAAGTAGTAGTACCCATCTTTTTTGATTACCCACGGGTCGGCACCGTCCATCACAGGATTCGTAAAGGTTGAGTTACAAGATGTGGTTTCCTGTTTATTTTCTGATCCCATGTCCGTTTTCGTTGTTGAACAACTGTTCAACAGAAATAAGGAAACGCAAAAAAATACGAGCAGCCTTGCCATATTGGATTTATTCGGATCTACCTATTCGAGATTCTTTTTCATAAAGTGGGTTATCAATCACTTAATGTTAAGAAGGCTCGACAATGAGCGTGGTCTGCATGGTACGCCAGTGGCCGGGAATCGTGCAAATCAGCGTGTACTCCCCCGGCTCGGAGGGAACCGTAAATGTAATATCATAGGATTCACCCGGTTGCAGTATCGGGGTGCTTTCAAGGACTTTCGGTGAATCGGGCACATAATCCCGCTGGCGACCTTCCATATTGGCGACAAGTTCATCGGCGAGGGTGCCTACCTCCTGGACAGAACCGGGTGTCACCAGCAGCATATTATGCTCCATATTACCGGTGTTGGTAAACGTCAGCCGAATAGTCTGTCCCACCGTGGCGCGCAGTTCCTCCTTGTTGAATTTCAGCACATTTGGAGTCACTCCAAGCTGCAGCACGGCATCTACCTGTTCAGCTGTATCCTCGCTTTGTGTTACGGAACTGCCGCTGCCTTCCAGCGCATTGGGATGCTGCTGCAGCACCATGGCAATAATGTTTTCCAGCCCAAGGTCATCTTCCTCCACACTTACATTATTTGGCAGCATACCCGCGGCATCTGCGGCACCCAGGAATCCCCCGTTATGGGTGGAGGCGGCCAGTGCCCCCGCTTCCATCAGCCAGCGATCCTCTTGTTCCTGCACAGCCTCCAGCAGGTCAAATATCGCCTGCCCGGCCTGCACCGATACCGGCATATCGATTAATGTGAGAAGGGCCTGCTTTTGTACTTTGGGATCTTCGTCCCGCAATATCCCGCTGTCCAGAATAATCTGCAGTACATCCCGCGTCTCAGGCAACACCTGCAGGGCATTTTTGCGAACATCAGCGGAGGGGTGATCGAGTGCACCGATGGCAGCCTGCAATGCCTCTTGATTGCTGCCGTCCATCTGATCGAGCCCGTGCAGTGTCCACATTCCATGGATAACCCCGGGATTTAGTCCTATTTGATCCGCTCCTTTATCATTGACGAGTTCAATAAGCTGGGGAACCACATCCCCCTCGCCGCGGTCTACCAGCAGGCGCTGGGCATGCCTGCGCCACAGCATGTTCTCATGCGTTAACGTCTCGACCAGCTTTTCAGCAGAAGCCCCTTTGAGGGACATATTCTCGGTTGACGCTCCATCCTCATATACGATGCGATAGATGCGGCCATGCTGGCGATCCCGCAAGGGGTTGGCATATGCGTTACCCGGCGTGGGTTCCTGCCGGTCACTTTCGGCATTATGCTGGTTGATATAATTGTACCAGTCGGCCATCCAGACCTGACCGTCGGGCCCCACATCTGCAACTACCGGCGAAAACCACTCATCATCACTCGCCACCAGGTTTCGCGGATTATGAGCGCTGTAACCAGAACCTTCTTCTTCCAGAATAAATTCGCCTACCATCTGCATAGTCGGATCCATAACGAAAGCGCGTTTGTTCCAATATTTTTCCGGGTAGCTGCGTGCCGTGTAAACCGCGTGTCCCGATCCGGCCGTGTATGCTCCCACCCAGTCCACCTGGCGGAACAGGTTCGTTAATGTAATGGCTCGGGCTGTATTTGTAAGGCGATCCGTATTGGAATCACTCAGTGAAGAGAGCTTACTGTAATGCCGTTGAGGGATTGTAAAATGTGTGCTGGGGTTCCCGTTGGCCGTCGATATAAAGGCATCGCCCCCTTCGTTAAAGCCGAACCCCCAGGTATTGTTATTGGTTCGCTGCAAAAACTCAAACTCCGAACCATCCTTTTTAAACCGATAGGTCCCCATGCGGAATTCATGCCTTTCTCCACCGATAGTCCCTTCAAAACCGGAGTACCCCACGACACCCCAAATCCAGTTATCCAGTCCGTAGCGAAGGTGATTGGGACCGGCATGAGTATCATACTGGCTCCATCCTTCGAAGAGAACACGGCGGACATCGGCCTTGTCGTCACCATCGGTATCCTTCAAAAACAAGGTTTGTGGCGCCTGGTGTACAATCACCCCTCCGTTGGCAAAAGTGATACTGGTGGGAATGTTGAGACTGTCGGCAAATTCGGTAAACGTATCCGCTTTGCCGTCATCGTTAGTATCTTCAAGAATCATGATTCTATCCTTGCCGCCACCATCCGGCCAGAATTCACGGGGATAGGGATACTCAATGGACTCCACCACCCAAAGCCGTCCCTGCTCGTCCCAGTTCATGGCGATGGGATTCACAATATCCGGTTCCGAGGCAAACAGTTCCACCTTGAAGCCCGGCGGCAGAATCATCCGCTCCATGGACTTTTCGGGGGAAAGCGCCTTCTGCTGCTTATAATACATCGGGTAGTTGGAATCGCGGTCCATCGGCCCGACCTCCTCCTCATAGCGCAGGCGCTCTTTGTGGGGCGGCGGATAAGGCACATCCAGCACTACATATTCAAAAGGATTCTCAATTTTACGGTTGGCCAGCTCCTGTTGCACGTCCTGTCCGGCTGCCCAGCGAATACCACGCTCAAGCAGCTCGTGAAAGCCCGGATTTTGCCAGGTGCGCTCATCATGCCCCCAGGCGGTGTAAAATACCCGGCCATCACCTTGCGTACGGACCCAGGTCCACGGTTCATCATCCCTATAGCTCAGTACCGTACGATTTTCGGTGTTATGCTTTTGGTGCACATAGGTTTCATCCCAGCTTTCAAATCCTTCAAAACCCTGCATCACCGGGTGGTCGGGTTCGGCGATCCGCGTGCTGAATACGCCTGTACCGTGGCTTTCAAAAGCCGCCCCGACCAGGTTGATATAAGCCTCAGAGTTGCGAAAGTTACCGGAGGCAGCATGGACAGGCACAAAGCCCCCGCCCTGTTCCACATAATGTACCAGCGCCTGCTCTTTTTCTTTCGGGAGTTCCGGATAGTCCGGGGCGTGGTAGTTAGCATAGAGTAGTAATGCGTCATATTGCTGTAGATTTTCGAATTCCAGTTCATCAATATCGCTGGAATAAAACAATTCGATGCCCCGGTCCAGCATCGGCCGGGTTACATCACGCAGCCGAACGTGGGGCTGGTGGCCGCGGTCATCCCCCAAAAACAATACTTTGAGGCGACCATCCGACTGGGATGCGTCTTGCTGCGGCTGACTACATGCGCTTATTAATATCGCAATGCCTACTAATGTTATAACTCCCAACAATCCCTTCATTACTTTTTCCCAAACCATCATATTTAGCTCTTTCATTAAAAACTGTGAAGGGCTCCGGGAGTTTCTCCCCAAGCCCTGTATTTTTGCTCCTATATTTTGAGTTCTTTGAACGTTCGTGCCTGCTTCTCAATAGCCGGCTCCGTGGCCAGCCGCTCGATGCTTGATGCTCCAAAAAAGCCAGCGGTTCCCTCGGTATGATCAAAGATATACTGGGCATCTTGCGGCTCGGCAATCGGTCCGCCGTGACAGAGCACAATGACATCGTCCCGAATCGCTTTGGCGGCGTCATGAATGGCCTGCACCCGCTCGGCGGACTCTTCAAGTGATGGGGCTACATCCGAGCTGACCCCGATCGAGCCTTTGACCGTAGTATTCATGTGAGCCACAATAACATCGGCCCCCGCTTCGGTCATCTTTTCGGCCTGTTCCACGTCAAACACGTACGGGCAGGTCAGCATATCCATCTCATGGGCAATACGGACCATCTCAATTTCCAAATCAAAACTCATTCCTGTTTCTTCCAGAATTTGCCGAAAGTTACCGTCAATGACGCCCACCGTGGGAAAGTTCTGGACACCGTCAAAACCCATCTCTTTCAGCTCTTTAAGAAATGCGGGCATCAACCGGAAGGGGTCCGTCCCGTTCACCCCGGCCAATACCGGCGTATCCTGTACCACAGGTAGTACCTCACCGGCCATATCGACAACGATTTCGTTGGCATCCCCGTAGGCCAGAATTCCAGCGGCGCTGCCCCGCCCCGCCATGCGGTAGCGACCCGAGTTGTAAATAATGATGATATCCACACCGCCGCGCTCGGCAAACTTAGCCGAAATTCCGGTGCCTGCACCGGCCCCGATAATCGGTTTTTTTTGGTCAATCTGGGAGCGCAGTCGTTTCAAGCATTCCTGGTAAGGTATAAATGGCATGACTTATTCCTGGTTAAGTTCGGTTTGTTGATGATTTAAAAAAGTAAGCAGCTGATCCGCTATGGCATCAGCAAATTCCTTGTCATTAATATGCAGGTTCAGCTCTTTAAGTAAAATATTCTCATTGGTATGCTCTTGTAATGCATCAAAGAGGGCTTTATCGGCTTCGGGATCAAAAAAAGCTTCTCCCTCGTTATCAATTTTACTGACGCCCTTCAACGGTATCATCAAGGCCGTAGGCCCGGTGGACTGATTCAGTTTCCCGGCGATGCGTTTCCCGATCTCACGGCATTCCTCCGGACTGGTTCGCATTAACGTTACCGTGGAGGTATGATTAAAGAGATTTCGTGACCGGTATTTTTCGGGCACGGTATCGGGTGCAAAAAAATTCACCATGTCCAACGCCCCGCAGGATACCACCTGGGGGATACCCGCCTGTCCCGCGGCACTGAGCCTGTCCGGGCCGGCAGACAAAAAACCACCGGCCACTTCATCGCACCATTCTGTAGTGGTCACATCGGCAACGCCCGTTACCAGTCCTTCGCGAATCATCAGCTCCATGGTTCGTCCCCCCGTACCCGTAGCGTGGAACACGACCACCTCATACCCCGCATCCTCCAGCTTTCCCCGGACTCGGGTTACGCAGGGCGTGGTCACGCCAAACATGGTGGCAGCAACGAGGGGCTGATCTTTCTGATCCACTTCTTGTCGCTGCACCATTCCACAAACTGCTCCCGCGGCATTCGCCAAGATGTTCCGGGTGAGGCGATTGAGCCCGGCAATATCTGCCACGGAATACATAAAGGTCAGATCCTTAATATCCACGTACGCGCTGATATCCCCGGAAGCCACCGACGACACCATCAGTTTCGGCACACCAAGCGGCAGTTCGCGCATGGCGGCCGTAGCCATCATGGTGCCGCTGCCGCCGCCCAGGCTCAACACCCCGTCAAACGCGCCTTCTTCATAGAGCCGGGGAGTCAGTTTTTTAATTCCCTCGGTCATCACTTCAAAAGCCTCGGTGCGGTCCGCCAGCCTGCGCAGGCTGGTAAGGGAGCTCCCCCCTGCCTGTGCCACTTCTTCAGCTGAAATATCAGGTGCAATCGTTGGATCCTCCAGCACACCGATATCCATGAGCAGCACAGAACAGCCGTTGGTTTCAATTTGATCCCGAACAAAGGCAAATTCCTCCCCCTTGGTATCAAAGGTACCGATAAGTAAGACGGTTTCAGCCATTTTCGACCGATTTTGCTAATTTAACATTCCAGGTTCAGGGATACATCGCGGACTATATTTTCGACAGACTTTTCCACGGCTCCTGCCCGCTCACATCTACCATTCCGTCCCCGTCCAGGTCATGGGCCGGGGAAAGGATGGCCAGGAACTCCAGCGGCTCCTCGGCGGAGGCATTAAAGGTGGCATGGATCACATTTTCAGGGATAAAAACCGCTTCATTTCTTTTCAGAATTTTGGATTCCTGCTCCAGCCACTGCTCGGCCTGCCCGGAAAGCACATATATAATCTCCTCCATATTGGGGTGCCGGTGGAACGGATGCCCGTTGCCCGGCTGCACTTCCACCCGGACCGTGATAAGCTGGTTGCTGCCGGTCGTTTCCGGTGAGGACAACCAGTGGTGGATACCCCGTTCCAGTTTTTCCGGTGTTACATTATCCCTGGTTAAAAATTTTGAGGAAATATCTGCCATTGTAATTAGATCTCTTTTAATATTGATTGTCTATAATAGATTTCTAAAAGAATCCTCAGAAACCTACAGGGTTACAAATCATTTGTCATTAATTTTCTGTGGCCTGCTTCCCGAGTCTTTCGGCTTTGTATCCGCCTTTCTTTTTGTCGTTCAGGTACACTATTAAAAAGATGGCCGCCACAATAAAGCCAAAGTATTCCTTACAAAAACAATCGGCAAGGTAATTGACAGCAGGGCGATACATATGCCCAGAACAAACGGCTGCGATCAATTGGGGTCGATGAGTTAGCGGTCATTATGCAAAAGTTTTAACAGATTTCAGAGGACCAGATACAAAAATTCACTTTTTGCTTAATCAATTGAATGTTCGTCGTTGAGCCACTCTATACTATTCTTAAGTATGGTTCGGTAAGCGTGGTGGTAATGTGCCTTCCCGTCGTGACCCAGTGTCAAACCAACAATCCTGCCTTTTCCGTGTATGAGTGTCCATGCTATTGGATATTCCTCCCCGCTGTCAGGGACTATTCCTTTGGCCAGAATATGTATTTCTTTGCCCGATTCATCCGGTTCAAAATGATAGAGCTCGTCAATAATACTGAAGGTGCTTGGTACGGATTCCATGATTGGATGACCAGTATCTGTTACTTCAACCTGGAATTCACCAAACGGCTCATGGCTCCTGGTTCCGCCCCCGACGAGCTCCCTATTGTATTCCGGCCAGTCTTCCCAGTTATACCACGTGGCAGCGTGCACCAACAGCAGGCCATTACCAGATTCAACAAAATCAAATATCGAGTTTCTGAACTCCCCGGTGGCGGGCATCGGCTGATTGTTACTCAAATAGAGAACATCGATCTGTGAAAGTACGGCCGATATATTTTCCGGCTGATCGGTATATCGTACCAAAGCACCCGTCTCTGAAATCGTTTTGGAATCCTCAAGGTTGAACCAGCGGTCAAAATCGTGCGCGGAACCTCCCCCTACTATTAACACACTGCTGGGTTCAGAATATTCTTTACTTGCCATATTTTGTTGATCGGACGTATTATTTTCAGTCCTCGTTTCATCCGTAACAAAATTAAAGAGGACTATGGTAAGTACTATCGATAATAAGGAATAAAAAAAACGACTCGACTTGGTAAATAGATTTGTAATCATTTTTTTGTAGATTAAAAAATTAAATTAAGTACACAATTACCCTAACATAAAATTATTTTAAATAAATAATACCTTCAGTTAAAACATTTTCCCATGTCTACTTGATTTATGTACATATTACTTAATACCATGTGAGTCCGACATAAAGATCTATTAAAATAGCAACAATTGCCCGGTATCGACATAGGTTTGCTTCAAGCTCAGCCTTTCTCGGTGAAGTTGTAAACAATAAGGGCCGAAAACAGATTGATCAGGAAGTTTTTCGGGCTCCGATGCCGGGAATACTCGAACTGGAAGATGTATTTAAGCTGATCGATAATGGCCAGCGGATGGCTCGTTTACGCAGGAGAATGGCCTCGGCCATCGGGGTCGCCAGCTTGGTTTTCATATTTTCCGGAGCTTGGCAACCAGATGTATGCCTTGGAAAAACAGCTGCTCAAACAAGGCTTTCGAGAGATAACCTTTGTCGCTGAAAAGTTTGCTAAACAGTTTGTCGATAGAGCCTTTCATTTTCAGCGGGGCGCGATCACCAGTGTTGGCAGGGGTGAGCATAACATACACCACGTGACCGATATCGCTGGCGGGCAGGTGGAGTTTAAATCCATAAAATCAACCGACATGTGAAAACATTTTATTTATTTTTCCCAAAAAACAGCAAGGAGTCATCATTACGGGCTACCATATAAATTAAACTACCGTCAGCTTGTCGAATGGGAAGTATCGAACGCGGTTCCCCATCCACCACAAATCCACTTCGCTGCATGGGTATTTCTGTGAACGTGCCGTCTCCGTTACCCTGCAGATAGGTACCGTAGCCCGCATCAAAGCGGCCGCCCAGGGAGGGTTTGACGTCATAAAAGTTACCGGCCGAGAGCATATCTGGTTGCTCATCGCCATTAAAATCATCCACCACAAAATCCATGATGGGAGACCATTGGGATTTGCCCGGCAGCGGATGAGTGGTAAAGGTGCCATCCCCGTTATTTTTTATATATAGGGATTGCAGAGTGTTCACCGTCTTCTTTTCCCAATCGCCAGTAGTTAGCCGATCCCCAAAAATTTGCTGAATCGTTTGTCCGGCATATGATTGGTAGGTGGGATATTTAGAACGCAAGAATTTGAATTGCGTTAACAGCTCATCACGCGGCGCTACGGGATATTCTTTATCTCCCCGGGTATATCCCACAATGGGATCGATCTGTCCGTCCTCGTTATAATCCTTCAGGTACATCACGATTGGTTCAGCCTGGCTGGCTTGCAGAAAAGAGTTGGTCCCCATGTTGCCAGCCACAATATCAATATCGCCGTCATTGTCAAAATCACCGGTTTCCACGCTCTGCCACCAGCCGGGGGTTTGGCTCAATCCGGCCTGATCGGAAACCCGCTCCAGGGTTCCCGCTTTATTGAGAAATATCGTCACCGGTATCCATTCTCCCGTTAAAATCAGATCGGACGTCCCATTAAAATCCAGATCTGCCCATGTTGCGTCAGTAACCATCCCCAGCGGATTCATATCCGGTGCCACCTCGTCGGTGACATCCTCAAACTGGCCATTGCCCTGATTCTCTAAAATATAACTGTTGGGAGAATCGCCATAATTTTGTGGCACGGATCGACTACCTACAAATAGATCGTTATCCCCGTCCCCATCAAAATCTTCCACCGCAACAGTAGCTCCATTCTCATAAATTGCAGGCAAAGCGTCTTGCATTCTAAGAAAATTTCCCTCCCCATCTTTAACATAAAGTCTGTCATTAAGCCTTTTGGATCCAACGTTATATTCATTACCTCCACTCACTACATAAAGATCCAAATATCCATTCCCGTTAGCATCAAACAGTGCGGCACCCACATCCTCGAATTTAGCATCTTGCTCGAAAGTTGGCAGTTCTTTTTCAGTGAAACTCCCGTCCTCTTGCTGCACAAAAAACCGACCTGCCTGGTGTTTGGCCCCGCCAACGTAGAAATCTTCCAGCCCATCGTTATTAATATCGCCCGTGGCCACTGCAGGTCCCTGTGAGGAAAGCATGAAGGGTGTTAAGAGTTGCTTATTATAATCTAAAAAGGAATCTTCATGATGAGAATAATTCAATCCAATATTTGAGGTCACATTTCTGAATATTGGATCTACTTTGTTATGAGAATACTGATAAGAATCATTTGCTTCAGATTGATGCAAAATCAGTGATTGATTTGCCTTAATTTTAGTAATTGTTTGCCTTCGCTTATCAGGCCAAACGACTGTTAATGAATCGATTTTTTCAGTATCTCTCAATCCAATAGTAAGTCTTGGCTCCACAGATGATTGAAATCCACGGGTTGTAAACATTTCATATAGTTGTACCGAAGAAGAATCATAAATCATTACTTTACTCCCTATACCGTCTGTATTTTTATTAACTCCCTGCAGTTTTATCCTTACAAAATTACTACTTTCTTCTGTTTCACGCGTGGTATTTTTAAATAAAGAAGCTTGGCTATTTACATTATTTACTACCAAATCTAAATCTCCGTCATTATCCAAATCACCATAAGCTGCACCTGAGGAATAGCTAGGTTCGCCGAATCCTAGTGAATCGCTTTGATCAGAAAAAGTGTGATCACCATTATTTATATAACCTACATTATTTATTTTTGCATGAGGTACTCTTTTGATAATCTCCATAACATTTTTTTTACTCTCTTGACTTTTCTTATTCTGCTTATTGCCTTTTCTAACAGTTAAAAGATAATCTAAATCATTTGGACGCCGATAAATACCATTGGTTACAAAAAGATCCTTTAGACCATCATTATTCATATCAAACAACAAAGTAGCCCAACTCCAGTCCGTAGCATCTACACCTGAATAATGAGCAATCTCAGAAAACCGAATTTGGCCATCAGGTGCAACACCTCTGTTTATCTGCAGTGTATTTTGAATATATTGAGGATGATATCCGAATTCACGTTTTATTTTGTATACCTTATATGATTCAGAACTCACAGTTTGTTTTAGTCCTTTCTCATTCATCGATAACATATCAGCTACATAAATATCGGGGAGCTTATCGTTATTAATATCAGCTATGTCATTTCCCATCGAAGAACGGCTGATATGGCCCGTTGCCTTTTCCAAGGTTTCGGTGAAGTTACCGTCACCATTATTCAAATACAGATAATCATTTTCATGAAAATCGTTAGACACATATATATCGGACCAGCCGTCGTTGTTCACATCGCTAATAGCCACGCCGAGACCATAACCTATTACACTGCTGTATATGCCTGCCTGTTTGGTTACATTGGTAAAACTGTCTCCATCATTTCGATATAACCTGTCTCCAGCATTAGGATCTTTATTTTTTCTAAGCTTTGCCTTCCCATAAGACCCTTCGCTATGATTAGCGTGATTCAGCAGATACATATCCAAATCGCCGTCATTATCATAATCAAAGAACGCGGCCTGCTTGGAATAACCTTCGAAATCGAGACCGTATTCCTTAGCGCGTTCGGTAAAAGTAGAATCTCCATTATTGATGTAGAGTTGATTTTTACCCTCTTTGGTTAGGTAGTTAACGTTACATACATAAATATCCAGCAGTCCGTCCCCATTTACATCGGCCATGGTTGTTCCCGTAGTCCAGTCACCGGTGCCTTCCACACCTGCTGATTTGGTTATATCTTTAAATTCGAAATTCCCTTTATTGAGGTAGAGCTTATTAGATTTCATATTTGCTGTTAAGTAAATATCAGGGAGCCCATCATTATTTATATCTCCGATCGAAACCCCACCTCCATCATAGAAGTAAAGATAGTTGATGATATTAAAATTAGGATCTGACTTCAGGTCATTACTAAAATCAATTCCCGTTTCGGCAGGTGTAATCAGTTTAAATCGTGTTTTTTCAGTCACAGGACTACAACTAAAAATGATTAGTAATAAAAAAACCAGAGTCGATAAAACTCTGGTTTTTTTATTACTTTTATTATCACTTGTATAATCGTTCTGTTTTTTTGAGTCGTCACAAATCATATATAAAATAGACCAAAATTGATCAAAATTAACTGTTTGAATTTCTGCTCTGTTTCGAATCAAATTCCGGTTATACTCCAAGTGTTCTTAATTGAACTCTTGGAGTTTATTACTCTATTAAAGTTCCCGGACAATTGTTTACTCAGCTCCTAGTGACTTTAAATAATCATAGCTTTCCAATACGGCTTCTTCTCCTGCTATTTCTAACGTGGTGTAACCATCAAACCCGATTTCTTGTAAAGCCTCGACTGTTCCTTTGATATCTACTTCTCCAGAACCCAGAGGGATTCCTGTCATACCAAACCCGAATTTCTCACCGCGTTGAGAGAGAAATTCTTCAGGCATATCCTTCCAATGGACATGTTCAATTTTTTCCTCGAATCGTCTTACAAAATCAACCGGATTCTCACCGCCAAGCCAATAATTACCCGTATCCAAATTTAATGCAAGAGCATCAGAACTACAGGAGTCCAATAGTTTTTCCAGATGATCTGCAGAATCGGAAATATGCCCATGTGGTTCCATCAGGATTTTGACTCCCAGATCTTCTGCAACTCTTAAGGGCTCATGTAACTTTTCACGAATTATAAAAAGTGCTTCGTCATCGGAGAGATTTTGACCGAACTCTGTTTTTGGATCACCTTCAGTCGTAATTACATGTTTCACTCCCATAGTAGCAGCCATTCGTATAGCTTTAATAATCTGAGAAGTACCATAACGCCATGGAGCTGAAGCGTCCAGTAAATTAGAGTGAGCACACACACTGGAGATAGTTAATCCACGGTTATTAAAAAGCCTTTTAATATCCATGGGATTAGCATCCAAGCTAGCCATTGCAGTAAAGCCAAATTCATTACCTAGGCAAGCTCCGTCGCTACTATCAGTTACATCTGCATACTTAAATCCCCATTCCTTTATTTGATCTAATTGCTTATCTAATGTTTGAAATGGATTAGCAAGCGCAAAACATCCTACTTTAATACTCATAATCTTTATTATTTTTAGTTTTTGATTTTAATTATGGATTCATCTTGATTGGAAAATACTGCATCTATCTAATTGAACTAGTTCAGTTAAAAAATGTAGCTCAATTCTTTATATACATTTGATACCTTTTACTGAGTTCATCCATTGTGAGAGCACCTGAATGAACCAAAACACGATACTTTAATTCAAACGATTTTGCAGGAGCTAATTGAAATGGCTCATTAAATAAAAGAGCAGGTTGAAAGAAAGCGTGATTGTAGTTTTGAGAAGTTCCATCTCCATCATTGTTATACCATATATACCACGGTGATGGATGGCGAGGATTGGAAGGATGATCAAATATTGTCAGACCAGCTTTCTTACTTTGTGATTCAGTAGAAATACCAGTCAAATCCATCCAATTCGCTCTCTTTCCAAATCCTATTAAACTCTCTCGATTCGTCCATCCCTCCGAATTTATAAACCGAATAGAGGATAATTCATTATCATCGGCTCGATATCCAAGACCTGCATAACCTCCCCATTGCTCTCCACCATATCTGGCAGGAGGTGTTCTATCTAGTGTAACGGTATCATCATTTGCTGTAAATCTATGATGCCAATCTATAGTATAGTTTCCATTTTTATCTGGGGGAGAAATAAGCAGGGTCCTGTTTTCACTCATTATTGGTGATTCTAAGTTTGGTGAATAATCAATATCAATTTTAATCTTAGCAGAAAAATCATCCCTTTCTTCAATCACAACATTTTTAATGAGACTTCGCCCTTCTGATAAACCTGTCCCAGGCTCTTCTTCCCAGTAATTTACGCCATTGATATACTTCCAGGCGAACCAGAGCCCCCGGTGCCATGGATGATCATCTGGTCTTTCAAGTGCTAAATTAATTCCACTTGGTGTTCTTAGCGGATAGAAATAGGGTTTGTCTTTATCTTTATCATAATTAAGCTGCCAAACTATTTCCCCATTGTTAAGTAGACTAAGCGAATTTGCACTCTGCTTCCAGCTCAGAATTTGTTTACCTTTTTTGTTTTCATCCCAGATTATTTTGTTTGCTTTCCCTAATAGCATAAAACCTGCTAGTCCCAGCATGAAAACTATGATAATACCTATTATAAAATTTCTCATCATCCTGAAATAAGTTTATAATATTATTTAGCTAATATTAACTATAAGTGTGGATTATGTTATCCATTATGGAACAACTGTCATAATTCCTTGCATTGTTTGCCAATGGCCTGGAAAAGTACAAACATATGGATATTTGTTGGGTTGTTCTGGGGCTTTAAAATAAATTGATTCAGATTCTTCAATATCAATTAAACTTGTGTGAAATAATACATTCTCCGTTTCAGGTACATAATCTTTCTTCGGTCCCTGCAACCCCATATCTAGAGCCTTCTTAGCTACAGGCTCAATAGTACCGGGTTGGACTATCAGTAAATTGTGTAATAAATCTGTTGGATTATTAAATACAAGTTTTATCTTACTACCTGCCGAAACTTTAAAATTTGTTTTATCAAATTTCATCCCAGGGGCAGCATTAATCGTTACCACTTGATCTGGTCCAGATTGCCAACTTGCTGGTATTGTAGTAGCATTCTTCATCTGCTGTTGCTGTTCACCAGTTGAGATAGTGCTCGGAGAGGTAGGTTTGGGATCGGTATGATCTTGAATAACTGTGTTAGAGGGAGAAATATTAGCTTTTTCCCCTTCCGGTATTTGATTAAGACTATAATAAGCTTCTGGATGTAAAACACTTTGTCCTTCCTCAGACTTGATTCCATTAGCTGCAATCTGGTAGACATAACCTGCGCGTAGGGGCTCACTTAGTACCAGTCTAATATGCATTCTATCATCAGACAGAATAGCCCCTTTAATCTGACTGGTGCTTTCATCAACTATGGGACTGCCATATTTCTTATGGTATAAGTAATCAAAACTGCTTATTTGATAGGAATTTTCTACTCTAACCGTTGTAGAATCAACCGGTTTGGTAAATTCAAGTTGAAATCCATCTGGTTTTGCACGAATAGCTTTAATCTCGAATGGTACTTTTCCAGTCCAAACTACTTGCTGCAATCCATCAGACTCCGGGCCAAGAGCACTCCATCCTCGATCAGACATGCCAACAAACATCGATCCATCAATTCCCCAAGAAGATCGTATAATGCCAGACTGGAAACCTTCTCGAAACTGAAAGGCTGCACCCTGCATTTCACCCTTCACTTCCTCTAAAAAAACTCGCATTATTTTGCTTTGCCCTTGATCTGCCACAAATAACTGTCCTTCGAATGGACCGAACTCCCCTCCTGTAGTGTCTTCCAAGATCCACGACAATGACGTGCCCATGACACCATGAGGTAATCTTACTGAAGGCATCTTTAATTCGGGGATCAATTTGGCCGCCTCATGAAGCATCAAGCTATCCATGTCAGGGATATCACTTGGACGCAAATTAAATTCTGATTTATATTCTTCAGGAATTGATACATCTTTAAGACTAGCAGGATCACCAAAAAAATCTCCCTCTTCGACAGTAGTCACATATCCAGTGCCTACCCAGTCTCCTTGATTTTCAGAATAATACATCGTCCCATTTGACCCTATTCCCATACCTGCAGGTGAACGTAGTCCACTCGCATAAGGAACAAGCTCTCCTTGAGGAGTGATAATCATAGCCCATCCGCTCCAAGGGGCATGACTGTCCATCATGTAATAAAAAGGAACAAGTGTTTGCCAATTATGTGCCAAATTCATATTAACCCAAAAGCTACCGTCTGGAAGAACAATAGGACCGTGTACATATTCACAGTAGTTCCCTGACTTAGTAAATGTGCAAAAAGTTCGAAAACGATCAATAATGTCATCTCCGTCTGTATCGCTGAGTTCCGTTAATTCGGTTCTTTGAGCTACATAATACTTACCGTTCTTGGAGGAAATGCCAAGTGGTGTGTGTAATCCAGATGCGATCTTGGTAAAAGATGGTGATACAGATTCTGCCATATAGGGATCTTCTATCAACCATATTTCTCCATATCTTGTAGTCACTATGAGGTCTCCACTGGGTTGCAGATCAATTCCACTCACTTCAAAAGGACTACCACCTACTGGCTTAGGGACGGTACGTATCTTATAATAATCTTCTTCTTGGGCAGAATTATCCGTCGAAGTATTCTGTGCTTTTGTTTTAATTGTTATGCCAAAAAAAAGTATGACAAACCAAACAATAATGAATCGGAATAATTGATTTACTTCGTGCAATTGTTGAAATATCATTGATTTAAATTTTGTTAATTCCCTTAGTAAGGCTACCAAATTATTGAGTAAGTAAATGTCTTTGGAGATTCACTGATCTCAATCGGAACAAGTAATTTTTTTTCATTATTTGTTTCTAGTATCTTGGCTGCCCACCCTTCATCAATTTCTATATAGTAGGACTGGTCGGAAAGGCTGTATAAATTATTTGTGACCTGCTCAATATTTGAAGCATTCGCAATACGATACCAAACAGTTTGGTTCTGAACAGTTTCAGCAGTCTTTCCAAATCTGAGAGATCGAGTTAAAGTTCTCCCTTTGCTACCTAGTGAAATATGATCATTAATTGAAATCTTATTAACAGTATACTGGAATATCGGCTCTCCCTTTTTATTCAGTCTATATCCTTCTAACTGGTAAATTCCCTTATCATGTTCTTTTTTTATAGATTGTAGATCCTCTGAATTAGATAGCAACACCTGTTGATCAGCCGTAAGCGATAACACACTTCCAATCGGCTCAAGTACTTGCTGTAATCCCCGACCTTCCCACATGGGAGTAGCATTTCCGAATTCTCCCCTCCATACTTTCACAAGACTTCCGCTCGCTAAATTAAACGTATAATGAATACCTTCAGAATAACCAACATTGATACCTGATAATAATTTCTGGCCTTCGAATAGTGTGAAACTGCGTTGTATTAATGGACTTTCATGCGTTGGTTTTATGATTATGGGGGATGTATTACTTACAATATTTGTCTCTCTTTCCTTAAATAATTGTTGATCAATAATTCCAGGCCCATTCACTTCAATACCCACCTGTGGGTTAGCAAAATTAAAATAAGTTAACTTGAATGGATAGGTGCCCTTCTTCAATGTTATATTATCATAAAACTTTCCTTTTCGATTCACTGCATCCCATCTAAATAATTCTTTACCATTCAATTGAAAGGCTCCAACACCATTTTGGACAGTTTTAAATTTAAACTCTCCTGATATCGGGACATCCAATTCTCCCTGGAAAACTATTGCATAATCATCCTTATCATCATTTAACATTCCTGTTCCCAACCATTCCAGTTTTCCCGAATTCGTCGGTTCTCGTGATGTTAAATTTGGTAATGAAATAATCTCGTCTTCCCTCTCATTATAAAAGAAATCCCCATCTAAAAATTTTTCCTTATATATTTTATAAGTAATATTGCGCATTTTTATTTTTGGTCCTGAGGAAACCATATAATTAACATTTCTGATTGCTATATCTCCTTTGTTAATTTGAAATATGATTGGTCCCTCTGATGCTTCTTTTCCAGTCTCAGCATTCTTACTGACACCCGGCAAATATTTATTTTGCTGAATAAGGGCACCATTATTTTCAACAGAGACAATTCTTGCATTCTTAGTTTTTTTTCCATTATTGTCAAATTGAGGTGCCTCAAAAACAATTTTAATATGTTGCCATATTCCCGGTGCGTGAGCTACATTCATATTTGCTAAATTACCAATCCCAGTGATTTTATCTGATTGAACAGGAATAATACTACCACTAGTTAAAGGAAAAGTTGAACCTTTAACATTACTAACGTTTGCCAATTGAATTCCATAACGACCCTGGAGCCAAATTACAGCTGAAGCTTTGTGACTCAACAAAAAATCAAATTCAATAGAAATATTACCATGCTTCATTTTGGTTCTAAGATCTCCCGACGATGCTGCAGAACCTACTAGTATTCCCTCCCCATCGGATGTTTGAAATGAATTTTTTAAAGGATTAGCTGTAACTTCTCCAACAATCTGCCAACCATTTGAATTCTCATCAAATGCACTCAAATCATTTACCTGAATTTGTTGAGCATACAGTTGTTGAACTAATCCAATTGTTAAAAAAACAATTATTAATAGGCTACATTTTTCTTGAAAAAGTTTACACATTTCTACTATATCTAGTAATTATATTTAGGAAAATTTACTATTAATATTATTAACATAGTTACCGATTATACTGTTTTAATATTTTAAGATACTCATCAATTTTCCAAGGTAACTATATTTCTATATAATCCTACGATAAATTTTATTCCCTTTTTTGATAGCCTTTAATTTTCTATTAACGAACCCGCAACTGTATTTATTAAGGAAGACTAAATACCCATATCCATCCACAGAAACCAAGACCTTATTGATCATTCCGTGGATGGAGTAAGTATTTACAAAATTGATTAATAAAACATTTTATTATTTATTTTTTTATTATTTGAATTTAGTTATAACTAACAACTTACTGATCTACATACTATGTTATATTCATTATTTCTTAGTATCCAGGATTTTGCACCAGATTAGTATTCGATTCTAGCTGATCACTCGGAATCGGGAAAACATTTTTATACTCTTCAGTAACACCTTTCTCCCACCAAGGATCATTGTATCTTGTTACCCCTCCGTTTTTACCTTCGAATCGAATCAGATCCTGCCTGCGTGTTCCTTCATAAAACATCTCGCGACCTCGTTCTGCAAGTAGCTTGTCAGCAGTTAAGCTGGAAAAATCATCCACCCCAGCTCTTTGACGTACTCTATTAACTAATTGCAGGGCTTCCGAATCATTATTATTTAACCTCCACAGTGCTTCGGCTTTTATTAACAAGACCTCAGTGTATCTAAAAATGAAATAATCATTGTTCAGATTTCTAGTTGCACCTTGTTCAATATTCCATTTCTTATTCCTAGCCCCACCATCCAAGGTTGAAACTGTTAACCCAATAAGATGGGGTCTATGGTTTACTGGTGGACCATTCGGATCGAGGTCAGCTCTACTAGCAGGATCAGTGAGAGGATTGCCCTGAGCATCAAATTGGGGACCGACGTAGAAATTGTTGAGCATTCGCTCATCTACAGTACCTGTAGTATCTGAACCATCTCTACCAATAACAGTACCTTGAGGCCCCGGATTTTGATTAGGATCAACATAGGACATATAAAATTCCTCCATCACCCTCATACCATTAACCAAGGTAGTTTGCAAATCTAATTTAGACTGAAAGGCATAGTGTAAACTTGTAAAATGATAATCAAACCCTTGATTAAAGACTTCATCATATGGTATTGCAAATATAGCCTCTGGAGAATCGGAATTATTCGGATCAAAATTGTCTCCATAGTTAGATGCCATTGAAAATCTATCTGATTCAATAATTGCATTTGCATGAGTTATGGCATCCTCCCAACGCGGTGTACCTGTATATACCTCTGCGTTAAGATACAATCTAGCTAGTACCATATGTGCACCCCATCTATTCATACGTCCATATGTCTCATCAGGATTGGGGTTTAGCTGATCAATGACATCCAGTAACTCTGATTCTACAAAATCAAACACTGCCTGACGTCCCTCTTGGAAATCACTACTGGGTTGTGATGGATCCTCTGGAGCATCTTTAAAACTTGTGAGAATGGGGACATTACCGAAATTGTCGAGTAATAAGTAATAATAAAATGCACGCGTAGCTCTCAATTCTGCAATAAATGTTGCGGCCTGATCTTCACTTACATCCCCAGATTCAACTAACGATTCAAATTGAAATATCAAACGGTTAGTATTATTTACTCCTGCGAACAAATCTACCCAACCTTCATCCACGGCTGCCTCATCAGGAGTATAAGTGTGCCTGTGCATACGAATAAATACACCACCATCTTCCCAGCCACCATCTGCCCATGTAGGTACTGTGACCTCATCAGTAGAAACTTCATTTTGCATCCAAAAAAAGCCTCTATTTGTTGTACCATAATTATCAGCAAGAGGCCCATATGCATCTCCCAAGGCTGAGATAAACTCCTCATCATTCTGAAAAAAGTCCTCTTCTTTTACCGTAGAATCAATAGGCTCTGTTACGTCAGTACAGGAGTTGAATAATCCCATCAAAACCAAAACTATTACTGTTATGCTGAAACTTGTATTTTTTAAATCTAACATAATCTTGGATTATTTCTTTTAAAATTGAATGTCTATCCCAAAAGTGATAGAACGTGAAGTAAACCAACTATTTCTACGTTCAATACCAGGAGCTAGTGCTCCACCATCCACGGGATCAATAAAATTAACATCTGGGTCTACACCATTGTATCCTGTAATTGTGACTAAATTATTGCCTGTCAGTGACAATCTTAGGCTACGAATTTGTGTATTTTCACCTAATGGGATATTGTATCCAATTGCCAGATTTTGTAACCGTACAAAATCTGCATTCTCTACATGATAACTTGAATACTTAGGCGGGCTCTTCAAATTAGGAATATCTTTCCCGGTTGATACTATATTATAGGTGGTAATTTGAGAGGGAGCTTCATAAAATAACCGATAAGTATTAACCATATCATGACCGAAAACGCCTCTTATAAATGCACTTAAGCTCCAATTTTTATAACTGAAACTATTACTCCAGCCCAAGCTAAAATCTGGTAGGCCTTGTCCTAAAATCTTCTCGTCATCCCTATCAATTTGATCAAATGTTACCTCTTCACCCGCATTGTTAAAAAATAGCCATTCGCCGTCCGAGCTAATTCCAGCAAACTCTGGTCCCCAGATTTGGCCGATAGTCTCCCCTTCTTTTACCCTCACCATATCTGTATCATTTTGGCCTGGGGCACCAGCATTTGCTGTAAATATTTCTTGATCAGTAACATATTCTTCCAACACTGAGTTAAAGGTTGAAAAATTAAGTCCGGTATTCCATTGTGCAGCTTGGCTCTGTAAAACATCAACCTCTACATTTGCCTCAAATCCTTTGTTTTTTAAACTACCGACATTTCTCCAACCCCTAGGGAACAAGTTGGGTGGTACTGGTACCTGAACATTAAAAAGAAGATCCTCAGTATCTCTTATATAATATTCAGCTGTCGCATCAACTCGGGAATTCAATAATTCAAAGTCAACTCCAAAATTATATTCACGAGTTTCCTCCCATTTTAACTCTGGATTAGAATTACTTATAGGACCAAATTGTTGAACGAATTCTCCATTAACGAAAAAGAAACCAGAGGGACCATATCGCCTTTGAGAAATACCGATTTCAGGTGCATTCTGGCCAGTAATTCCATAACTTGTACGAATTTTCAATTGGTTCATGAAAGGTAAATCGAACAAACTAGTTAGCTCGACACTACCTCCAACTGATCCAAACGTACCCCACTTTTGCTCCTCACCAAATCGAGTGGATGCTTCCCTTCTAAGACTTGCATTCACAAAATATGTATCATCCCAATTCATATTAATTCTTCCGAAAAAACCAATAATTCTACTTGTATTTTGATAACTAGAAACTTCACCTAGTCCTTTGGTGAAATCTTGTGCAAAACTAAGATTATTATATTTTACCGCATCACTAACAAAATCACCACCTTCGGCAGAAACTCCATCAATAACTTCTTCACTATATGAATAGCCAGCTACCGACTCGAACCTTATTTTACCTAAATCTTCATTTAGATAGTTCGCAGTAACCTCAACAAGTTCACTTTGCCTATTATCCACTGCTTTTTCTGCATTACCTTGACCTAGATTCTGCGGAGTAGCTCCCCCAGCATATCTACTTGTCCGAGCAGCAAAATAGTTACTCGTAACTGTAGAAGTTTCAATGGAGTAGAACACTGATGTGCTTAGGCCTGGTACCAAATCTTCAAATTCATAATTAGCTCTTCCAGCACCATTAAAATAATTGATATCAGCGTTGTTATCCGTAGTTTCAATTAGTGCAACGGGATTGTACATATCAAAAGAGGTAGTCTCAAAAAATCCACCCGTTGCCTCAAAACTTTCCGCCTTAACAGGATATGTTGGATTGTAGATAGCTCCATAACGAAATGCAGCATCAGATCCACGAGCTTCTTCACGATCTGTTACAGCCATATCAAAAGTGACATCAAGCTTGTCATCAAATGCTGATTGAGTAATATTCAATCGGCCATTAATCTGTTGAAATCCTGTTTGTTTTTGGATTCCTCTGCTATTTCTAAAATTACCCGATACACGATAGGTTGTTGATTCATTTCCTCCAGAAACTGCTAAACTATGAGTTGTGTTGTATCCCCTTTGAGTAATTTCATCATACCAGTTAGTATTATAGCCTTCATCATTAATTGTAAATCCTGCATCTTCAGCAAAGTTTCTGAATTCTTCAGCAGTTAGTACATCGAGTTTACTTTCAATTCCTACGAATGAAATATCTCCATTATAGGAAATTGCTAAATTACCGCTTACTCCTTTTTTAGTAGTGACCTCGATAACTCCTGATGCTCCTCTAGTACCATAGATTGCAGATGCGGAAGCATCTTTCAGGACATCTATAGATTCAATATCATTGGGATCTACGTTTTCTAAGCTTCCTCCTATAATACCGTCGATTACTATTAATGGAGACTGATTTTCACCAAAAGTTGAGATACCTCTTAATCGTATCGTTGGGCTACTGTTTGGATTTGCTCCATCTCCAGCAATTGTAAGACCCGGTACCTTACCTTGTATTAATTCACCGACGTTATTCACGTTACCTGTTACGAATTCATCAGAATCTACGCTTGATACAGAACCTGTGATCTCCTGTTCTTCCACTGTACCGTAACCAACTACCACAAGTTCTTCACCAGCTACAGTTTGTGGCTGCATACTCACATCTATCTGCGTGCGGCCACTTATTGGCACGGTCTCCGTTTCATATCCAACAAAAGAGAACACCAGTGTATCCTGTAGTGAGGGAACAGAGAGTTGATAATTTCCTTGCCCATCGGTTGAGCTACCTGTGGTTGTTCCCTGCACCACTACATTAACACCCGGCAGCGTTTCACCGTTGTTGGCATCAAATACCGTACCGGAAACTTGCTCTAAAATTACTGATTCCGGATTGGGGCTGGGTTCATTTTTTTGAAAAATCCCATATGTTTTTGGGTTCAGGTATTTTGATTCTAATCTCTGTCCCTCCAACAAATGGTCCAGTGCTTCCTGTACATTGTTGGGCAAAAACTTGCTCTTTTTTACCTTCCGCCCTTCCAATGCATCTGTCCGGTACAAAAACACTACATTAAACCGGTGTTCCAGCATGTTCAGGGCCTGTTCCAGGTCGGTGCCTTTCTCAATACCGATTTTCCCGTTTTGGCTGTCTGAATTGTACAGCGATCCCAATGTCTGAGCATAGCCCATTGTACCTATCAGGCAGAGCCCTACAACGAGTAAAGCTGTTCTTACAGAGAAAAATGTAGTATCGTATTTCATGATTGTTTCCCCTTTGTCATTTGTTTACTCATATTTTTATTTATTAAGCATGTTGTTATTGTGGCAAGTTGGTCTTTCCGATATAGACGGTATCGCGGTTATGAGACTGGTAAACATCAATTTTGGCAATATCAGAGATTGACTGCATCAAGCCTTCCAGAGATTTGAAATAGACCGCCCCCTCCAGCGTTATGCCGCTTACCTCTTCATTATTCAATACAGCCTGCACATCGTATCGTTGCTCAATGTAATCTGCAACTGTGCTAATATCCGTATGATCAAACTGCATAAACCCCGTGGCCCAGGACGTGTAGAGCGTAGAATTCACCCGCTCCTGCTTCATTATATTTATGTTGTCAAACTCCAGCATCTGGTCTTTGGAGAGTTGAAATTCCTTTATCGAGTCCTGGCCTTTCCCCGTTCTAACATTGACACGCCCCTCCTGCAGTATCACCCGAGACCGATCTTCTTCGACAGCAACCAGAAACTGCGTTCCGATATCCTCGATAACTCCATCGGGGGTGACCACGGAAAACGCCGGGTTCTCTGAAAAGCCTTCTTCCACGTCGAAAAAGGCTTCTCCTTCCAAACTAATCTCGATTGGCTGATCTTTAAGCAGGCCCACGTTGTAGGTAAGCGTGGAACTACCGTTAAGTACTACCTTTGCGATCCGGGATCCGCTGGTAAACTTCAGGGTTTTCTGCTGGTTTGGCTGGGTAGTCACGGTCTCCTGCTGGGTAATCTGTTCCAATTCTGCTTCGGGTTTATTGACCTCGTACAGGTGCACGCCATACCCGACGCTCACTACCAGGAGCACGGCGGCCGCCACGCGATATATCCAGCGCAGTCCCCGATCTTTTTGACCCACAGGAGGCGAGTACCGTTGATCCGCATTAACCGTGACTTCAGAAAGCCGGGTCCACTGCTCTTGCAGTCCGATATCCGCCGGGTCTGTAAAGCTGAATCCGGTAATTTCAGAAATCGCTTTTTTCGCTTTTTGCCTGTTCTCATCAGACGCCTCCATCCATCGCCCCCACCGGTCAATCTCCTCCGGGCTTGCGGTACCGTTTACCATCCGGCGAAAGGAGGCTTCATGAATAAGTTCGGTTACTGAATACTGTTGTTCCTGGTCCACTGGATAATTATTTTTTTCACATCTTCAGAAATCAATTCGTTAAAGGAGAGTGGCAAAGAGGGGATGCGTACTCAAATTATTTCAAAAAAATTGGGTGGGGATAAAATCAGGCCTGCAGGACGCCCTGGCGAATTCAACTAAATTGGAATTAAAGATCTAAGGTTTGCGATATGCCACCCCGGTCAACCCAAGGCAGTAAATAGTTTAAAATAACCCTACATGAAATATTGGGCCATCGGCAGGAAGGTTACCATCAGGGTTATTACCAGTTTCATGATCTCATTATCCAGCAGTGTGCGGAGCGTTTCCATTGCCCGGTAAATATGGTTGCGGACCGACTGGCGGTTGATGGAAAGGATTTGTTCGATTTCTCCGTAGCTCATACCATTATAAAAATGCAGGTATATCACTTCTTTCTGGCGATCGGAAAGCTGATTCAATGCTTTTTTCAGAGCGTTCTTATTTTTATGCTTGATTTCATCGGTGATAATTACATCTTCCCGGCTAAAACGGATAAAAGATCCTTCATCCATTTCTCCAAGATCTCCCTCCGATTTTTTTCCTTTTTTTATCTGGCGCAGAATATTCCGCCTGAGTGACACAAACAGATAAACGTTCGGAGAACCTATGTGATCAAGCTCATCACGTCGTTCCCAAAGGGTTTTAAAGAGCTCCTGGATGCAATCTTTCACAATCTCGGGGCGATGACACAACTTTATCCCGTACCCAAACAACTCTTGATAATAAGCTTCAAAAAGATTCTTAAAAAGCCGCTCCTCCCCCTCTGCAAACCGCTCCCACACCTTTTCTTTGGAGATATTTTGTTCAATCCCTTTTTGTTTATGCATCCCTTTAATATTCCAAAAACAGAACTGTTTTCCCTGTTACAGCTTATGCTTTTTTGAGGACGTTGAGACCCGTTTGTTACCCGTACCATCAGGGTAGGCGAAAATCCTGGCATTCAGGATGTACGATGTAAACAGAGATTTTAAATTAAGTCAGACACCCATTTCATATCCTATGATAATGAAAATTATCTAATTTGCAAGTACAGTCCTGAAAAGCATGAATATCAAATACGTGTATTGCCTGTTTTGCCCATGCAAAAATTTTCCAAAGTATGCGGCTTTTACATTTACATTGTTTTTTTAGAAAATCATCCTTACAGTTCAAACCGGTTTTTGACATTTTATTTACATCGTTGCAAAATATTTTCATGATTTCTTTACATAGATATTTTATACAATAACGAAGGACTTTTAACTGTCGTTTCGGACTAAATTGCGGAATTAAATTTTCGCGTGCGCTAACGCCAATTTTAAATCAGCAACTTTTTCGACATCAACTTCCGCGGAATTTTGTACTGAATTATCTCTGATGGATATCAAATTATCACTTGTTTCATATTTCACCATAATATAGTCTGCTATTACAATGCCTGACTCTCAACTCAATATTACAATTCCCGAATTAAGAAAGACCATCCTTACCTGGCTGGAATCTCATCTTGATGAAGAGGGATTCAACTGGATCCGGAAAACAGTAGATGAACTGAAAGACGGGGCCGAGGACTGGCAATTTTTTTCTTCTTTCAGCGCGGTTCCGAGATACACCGGTAAACAGGAGCTTGACCTTTCGGATACGCAACAAAATACCGCCGAAGAGATCCGAAACGGCTGGAAACCCGGCCGCTGGCGCGTTGACCAGCTGGGGCGGACCTTGCTGATACTCAGTATTGCTGACGGTGATAAGGGTACTTTTCTGGAACGGCTTGAAAAAACATTTGTCTCGGCAGACATGGGAGAGTCGGTGGCCCTCTACCAGGCACTTCCGATTCTACCCTACCCGGAAGCGCTTAAAGAGCGGGGGGCTGAAGGCATCCGCAGTAACATGACTTCCGTATTTAATGCCGTGGCGCTGCACAACCCCTACCCGGCCGACTATTTTGACGAAGGAGCCTGGAACCAGCTGGTGTTGAAAGCCCTGTTTGTTCAAAGCCCCCTTTACCAGATTCAGGGACTCGACCAGCGGGCCAACCAAACGCTTGCCGACATGCTTGTCGACTACGCGCACGAGCGATGGGCGGCCGGGCGAACGGTCTCTCCCGAACTTTGGCGCCCGGTGGGTCCTTTTGCTGAAGGGTCTGTTGTCAAGGATCTGGCAAAAGTATTGGAAGATGATGATCCCGTACAACAGCAGGCCGGCATCCTGGCACTTTCCGCCAGCAGTGACCAGCAGACCGAGCAGCTGGTTGAACAACACCGGGAGCTGCTGGATGAAATCAGATCTCAACAGATCACCTGGGATGAGATCGGGGAAAAAGCCGAAGCGTATCGATAGCTTCTCGTGGCGTCTTCTACTAAACCAAATGCATAATTAAATTTTTATACTGACTATGGCTTTTGAAGATATGATGTTTATTGATCCGCATGTTCACATGATCTCCCGCACCACCGATGATTACGAGGCGATGCGCCGCGGGGGCGTTGTGGCTGTCATTGAACCCGCTTTCTGGATCGGGCAGCCGCGCACCAACGTGGGCTCCATGCTCGACTATTTCAGCATGATTGTGGGCTGGGAGCGGTTCCGGGCCAGGCAGTTTGGCGTCCAGCACTACTGCACGATCGGGCTGAATGCCAAGGAGGCCAACAACGAGGAGCTCGCCGAAAAGACGATGGACCTGCTGCCCCGCTACGCGGCAAAAGAGGGCGTGGTAGCAATTGGCGAGATTGGCTACGACGACATGACCGACCTCGAGGAGCACTACTTCCATGAACAGCTGGAATTGGCCAAAAAGATGGACATGCTGGTGCTGATCCACACGCCCCACCGCAACAAAAAGCAGGGCACCATCCGCAGCATGGACCTGTGTGAGGAGCACGGGCTGGATCCCGGAAAAGTGATTGTGGACCATAACAATGAAGAAACGGTGGAGGATGTGCTGGATCGCGGCTACTGGACCGCTTTCACCATCTATCCCGGGACCAAGATGGGTAATGAACGAATGGTGGAAATCGTCAAGCAGTACGGCACCGAACGGATTTTTATCGACAGCGCCGCCGACTGGGGCCGCAGCGATCCACTGGGTGTACCCAAGACGGCCAAGCTGATGCTGCAGCGCGGTATTTCGGAGGAGCAGGTCAAAAAAGTGTGCTACCAAAACGCACTGGATGCCTACAAGCAGAGCGGTCAGTTTAATGAAGAGGACTGGCTGGAACGTCCCAAAATTGACCAGCGGGAAACGTTCAGCGGAAACTCGGTGCTCCGGGGCGGGCGCGATCCGTTTGTTGAGGAGGAAGAGCCGAGCAAGGACGACCTGATTATTGAGTAGGATATGTTAACAACTGATGTGCGACATATTATGGAACTGTGTCGCACTTCAATCCCTCAATTCACAATCCCTCCAATAAATTGACGTGACTGTGCCCTCTTCCCAAAATCGTGTAAAACACTCACTTGGCACCCGGCTGTTTGCCTATCTCCAAACCATGCGTCCGGCCAATATCGTTACGGCTTTTGCTGATATTTTGGCGGGGTTTGCCGTTGCCGGTGGGGTTATCGCTTTTCGGGATGGAATTTCAGCATATCCTGACGGCCTCGTATGGCTGCTGCTTGCCACGTTCGGACTGTATGGCGGCGGTGTGGTGTTCAATGATTATTTTGATGCGGAGCTGGATGCCCGGGAGCGACCGGAGCGACCGATTCCCAGTGGACGCGCTTCCCGAACCGGGGTCGGGATACTCGGCGTCCTGCTGTTTTTTTTCGGTTGGTCAGCGGCCTTCCAGGTGAATGCCTACAGCCTCGTACTTGCCGTACTGATTACTGCGGGCTCCCTCGTTTACGACCGCTGGGCCAAACATTCTACACTATGGGGACCACTGCTGATGGGGCTGCTGCGCGGCTGGAACCTGCTGCTGGGATGCAGTATTGTACCGATAGCCATGCTGATGGAATGGTACCTGCCTTTCATTCCGATCGCTTATATCGCATCCATTACGCTGATCAGCCAGGGTGAGGTGCATGGCGGTTCCCGGAAGTCCGGATTATCTTCACTTGGATTGATTATCCTGGTAACGGGTGCCCTCATCGTCCTGGGACTGCACTCCTCTTATGAATTCATGGTTGCCGTGCCGTTTGTAATACTATTCGCAGCTGCCGTTTTTCCACCATTTCTCAAGGCTGCTCTTAACCCAAACCCGGCCTTTATTCGACAGGCTGTAAAACGGGGTGTGATATGCCTGATATTGCTGAACAGTGCATTAGCTGCGGGTTTTGGCGGTTTTTTTCTGGGCTTGTTCGTTGCCATGCTCCTACCTGTTTCAGCGGGACTCGCCAAAATCTTTGCCGTAACCTGAAATAAGGACTTACAGGTGGTGATGGCGATATCCCTAAAACAACAATGAAATGATGAAATGCCTTCGGGAGTTAAGCTAAACGGGCACAGGCGATATCGTTATTACAGGCTTAAAAGACCCTTTGCAGAACTTGCTATTTAGTTGGGAGGTTAAATTTGTGCCACCGATCTTATTGACCTTATAAACGGGAGTACAACTCCCTCAGAACGAGGAATTGAGGGAGTTCCAGAGCCTTCTTAAAATAAATAAACCGGCGTTCACAGGCTACATGCTACTCCGTCACCGTCATGACACCCTGCATGGTCTGCCAGTGCCCTGGGAAGGTGCACACGTAGGGATACTCATCCGGCTGTTCGGGGGCTGTAAAGAAGATGGACTCGGATTCGCCCACCTCGAGCAGGCTGGTGAAGAAGAGGACATCCTCGGAGTCTGGTACGTAACCGCGCTGTGGACCCTCCAGCCCCATATTCATGGCCCTCTGGGCTACCCGTTCCAGCGCTCCGGGCTGTACAATAAGTAAGTTGTGAAGAAGATCCGTGGGGTTGTTAAACGTTATTCTCACCCTGCTGCCGGCCTCCACTTCGAAATCGGTGACATCAAACAGCATCGGAGACTCCGCGTTGATCGTTATTACCTTGTCGGGACCATTGGTCCATGACTCCGGCATCTGCGTGCGGTGTTTTACGGGATCAAAACCCTGCTCGCCAGATCTACCCTCCTGGCTTTTCGTACCGGCCTCATCGTCTGCCACAGCCAGCGGTTCACCCTCAGGGATGTTTTTCATTGTATAGTAGCCTACAGAATGCAGGAGTGGATAGCCGGTCCCTGCCTCCCGTATCCCTTCGGCCTTAATTTCATGGACATACCCTTTGCGGATATTATCAACGACCAGGCGGGCGGATAGTCCGTCATCGGCAACCTGTACATACGTTACCGGGGCCTGTTCCTGGTTGATGATATCGCTGCCGTATGTGGAGTGATATTTATAGGTAAAGCCCGATATGTTGTATGAAGCGGGATCAGACGCCGTCTCGGGGTCCACCGGCTTCGTAAATGTAAGTTCAAAACCATCGGGACGGGCGTGAATTTCCTTGATCTCAAACGGGGTCTCTCCATTCCAGACCAGCCGCTGCAGGCCGTACAGTTCCGGACCGGTGGAGCTCCATCCGCGGCTGGTCATGCCCACATACATATTGGAGTTGCCCTGTCCCCAGTTCATGCGCAGCACGCCGGACTCAAATCCATCCCGAAACGGAAAGACCACCCCCTGATATTCTCCATTGACCTTTTCCTGGAACACGCGCATCACTTTACTCTGACCCTGGTCTCCCACAAAAAGCTGGCCATCAAACGGTCCAAATTCGGCTTCGGTATTATCCAGGAGGATATCGGAGGTAGAGATTCCCATGACCCCGTGCGGAAACCAGACGGAAGGCGTCTTAAGCTCGGGAATATCCTCGGCTACCCCATGCATCGGTTCACCGGTATCCGGGATATCTTCCGGCCTGAGGTCGAGTGGAGAACCGGGCAGGTGCGACCAGCGAAGACCTCTCGGATTGCCCGCAAAATCGCCTTTCTCCAGGTGGGTGATATTTCCGGAGCCTACCCAGTCGCCCTGGTTTTCAGAATAGAAGAGGTCACCTTCGGCATTGAATGCAAAACCGGCTGGCGAGCGGAGTCCACTGGCCAGGGGCGTCACCTCTTTCCCATCGGGTGAGACCTGCAGCAGCCAGCCGTCCCATTTGGAGAGGGCCTCGCCGTAGCCGATCCACGCCAGGTTTACCGTAACCAGCATATCGCCGGAAGGCGTGAATTTTGGTCCGTAAAAATACTCGTGGTAATTCCCGGAAAGCGGCCGGTCCCACACCGTATTGTACTCATCGGCACGGCCATCGCCGTCGGTATCCTCCAGCCGGGTGATCTCGGGGCGCTGCGTCACGTAGATACTGCCATCCCGGTAAGTAAGACCGAGCGGTTCATGCAGGCCTTCCGCAAACAGGGTGTACTCGGGATCGTCGCTGTCCGGGTTATTGATTATCCAGACCTCCCCGCGGCGGGTGCACACGGCCAGGCTTCCGTCCGGCAGTACGTCCATACCCCCCACCTCCAGAAAAACATCATCCGGTATGGGAATATCGACGATTTCGTAATAGTATGACTCAGTGGGGATATCTGACTGGGCGAAACCGGTACCCGTTGATACAATCAGGAGGATTATACCCGTTATCCCCCAAATGAATACCTTCTCGAAGTATGCAGAATTCATTCTAAATAGTGCTTTAAAAAGTTGGTTCAGGTTCTTCATCATCAGCAAATCAGTTAACGCTACCAGATAATTTCGTATTCAATGATAGTCTCGGTTCCGTCGGTCAGTACAGGGATGCGGAGGTCGTAGTCCTCGCCGTTTTGTACAACTTGAGGTGACTGGCTGCCGGTATTCACCACATTCAGGTAATATGTGCGGTCATCCACCACATATTCCCCGGAAGAATTTTGAGAGATCTCATCACCAGAAGCCAGCTGAAACCATATATCCTGCTGCGGCTGCGGAGCTTCTAATTCCACGGTGCGGATCAGCCGGCGATTATCATCGGTGCCGGTAAAGCGATCTCGCACTTGGACTTCGCCCAGGGAGTACTTAAAGGTGGGCCACCCTCCTTCACCGATGGAGTATCCCTGCACATCCAGCTGATCCCAGGAAAGCGAGTCGGGCCAAGCCGTTGAAGGGCTGTTCAGCTCTGCGATAGCGGGATGTCCCCTGAATATAACCGGCGGACCGGCCGGCTTGGCAATTTGTGGCTGCCCGCGATTAATCCACATCTCATTGGTATTCACAAAGGGTCCCTCCCAGGCGTTTAACAAAGCAAATTGCCCCAGGTCATAGCTATAATTAATGCCGTTTGGGGAACCTATATTAACCACATGCGTGCGCTTTCCGCCATTATGCATGGCAAAGGAGCGGAGCGTTTTTACACGATCGTCAGGTGGATTCACAACCAGGTCTTGCAGCTCGCGACCGCTGCCCGGCACGGATGATGATTTGTGGAGAGGCTGCAGTCGCAGCTTGGGGCCTTCAGCGAACAGGGAGAGGCCCCAGTACCAGTTGTTGGGATGTTTCAGGTATTCGAGGGTAAAGCTGTGCTGGCCGCTCTCTAGCTCCATCGTTTTTGAGGCCAGCTGGTGCACGCGGTGGACTTCCGACTGGTCAAACACCGGCTGCCCGTCAATGAGCATGCGCACCATCCCGGCATTGCGGAGTTTAAAGAGATAGGTGCCGCTGTTGGGCGCTTCCAGGGTGCCCGTATAGCGCAGCGCGTAACGGTCATCCCGTTCCACCACATTCCCCGCCAGCGAATCTGTGTTGGCGGTTTCACCGGCCTCCAGTGAGCTGAAGTCGGGCATCTGATCGTACTCACCGGGATAATACTCGTAGGTCAGATCGTCGAGTGAAATACTGGTCTTGTCGTACCGCTTGTACTCAATATTTCGAAGAGCCACCGGGCCGTGATCGCCCTGTATCATCAGTGGACCTTCGGGCACCTCATCCTGGAAGGCGGCCGCCCGGGTGGGGCCGGTAACTTCCACATCCTCCTGCACGAGCGAACCGTTCAGCCAGACCTCCTTGAATTTGGCGTTGGAAATCTTGTTCCCATTTTCATCAAATTCCGGAGCCTGGAACAGTATTCTGTAATGCTGCCACAGACCCGGTGCACGAGCCGCATTCAGCAAGGGCGCACTTCCTTCAAATCCTTTCTGGCCCTCCGGCTGACTGTCATCCCAACGTTGATAAATGCCACCCACATCGCTAAACTGTGGTTCGTCCACGCCCCAGCTGTCCAGCAGCTGCACTTCATAGCGGCCCATCAGGTAAATGCCGGAGTTGGAGCCTTTCGGCATCAGGAAATCCAGTTCAAGCTCCAGGTCTCCATGTTCCCACTGGGTAAAAATGTGCTCCTGGTGTTCCTCGTTCGGGATATTTACCAATATCCCGGTTCCTTCCAGCGGGTTGAGGTCATGCTCGGTTTGGCGGTCACTTTCCACCCCTCCGGCAACAGTCCAGTTGTCAGTCACCGTCTGAAAGGCCTCCAGGTTTTCCAGCGAAATTTGGTTCATCGACAGGGTCTCCACCGGGGACTCCCGCTCCTCTTTAGAGGTGCCGCATGCCTGAATAACAAAAAACAGGGCGCAAAATCCCATCACGCCTGCCCAACTTCTTGGTAATACTAAAAAACGGTTCTGCATAAAATCCTCTGATTATCTGGAGATAATAAATTCAGTTGAATGTACTAAAAGTTTTTGTTCGTTTAACAGTCAAATCCAAAACTTGCCCATTTGTCAGCACCAGGATGTTATTGTTCCTGCGAACGAATCCTGACCTTTCGGATGCGCCCGGTGCCTCCGCAAATCCTGCAGGCGCAACCATCACTTATTTACTTGCCAGAAGGCTTTGCACAACCCTCAATTCCTCGTTCTGAGGGAGTTGTACTCCCGTTAAAAGGTCACCAAGGTCGGTAGTACAACTACCTCCCAACAAAATAGCAGGTTCTGCAAAAGTCCCTTGCCAATAAATCGGCGCTTGGAACCAAGTCAGTTACACAAAATCATGTTAGGAGAGTTATTTGACCTGTGTCCGTACTCAATTTTGTCAAAAACCCGTCGAAAATTATTTGAACGGGCTCCCCATTGACTTTGACGACAAAACGCCAAGATCAATCATGCGTAAAATTATCTTATAGCGGGCTTTACAAATCCTGTTATGCACTTTCCTTTTCTGTAACCTGCGGGGATTCCGACTGATTTTGCTATCGCTCCCTCCAGTTTTTTTCGATAATCATGGCCAACGGTCCCACAACAAACAACGCATAGAACGGGGCATACACCGCCTCATTCATCCGGAAGATCATCTCAACAAAGGCGATCAAAAACGCCACCAGGTATTGTCCCCTTTTGGACTTCACCGTGGTGACGGGGTCGGTGATCATGAAGAGCACAAACAGCTGGTACATCGGTCCCGAAATCGGGGCAATTTCCGCCAGAAAAGGATCTCCTGAAAGGAAGCTGCGCACATAGGCAAAGAGCAGAAATGAGACCACGTACGTACCGCAGATATGGAACCGTTTCAGCCGCCAGATAGATACAAACCCGATGATCCAGATCACCAGCATGGGCCACATGTTGTTGCCCCATTGAATGCTCAGGATAGCCACATCATCGTATGCCAGAAGTAATATGGCTACAATCCCGAAGTTGGAGGGATTCCAGATATGGCTGCCCTTGTAACGCAGCACATATTTTGAGGCGATCGACAGCATGCTCGTCAGGGCGTAGGTCCACAGGAAGGGAGAGCGAATGAGGATACCAACGCTGATTCCGGAAATATAGGCGCTGTTTAAGCTCCTCCACTCTCCCAGCAATAGCCGGTGCAGCACCAGCTCCGTGACCATGCTGGCACCAATGGCCGTACCCAGTTTTTTATAATCCTCCAGGATGCCAAACGAGAGATGGGCTGCGATGAGAATGCCGGTAATAAGCAGCGGTGGAGTATACCCCCGGTTATACCTGAATTCCGATACGAAAGTCTTCACTTTTTGGACGAGCTGCATCTAGTTGTTCTCCGGTTCTACAATGTGATGTTGCTTGTTTACTTCCGGAGATTTAATGGTCTGGCTGATGCCGGATGGCCACCGAATTTCAGCTTTTGTAATCTGTGGATCTGGTCCCAATCCAAAATGCAGCGGGCGCTGGTTCTGGGCGCTGAAACCGCTGGCTCCCATCACCGTTTGCACCTGGCTGCGGCCATCCCAGTACAGTTCTACTTCGGCCCCGATGGCGCTCCGGTTACTTTTGGTGCCTTCCAGCCTAAATTCTATCCAGATATTATTCTCTTCGACCTTGGTATTGTAGATCTTAAACGGTCCACCCTGGGTGGAGACCAGCACATCCAGCGAGCCGTTTTGGTCAAGGTCGGCCAATGCCACGGCCCGGCTGTCCAGTTTCAATGCACCGCCCACAGCACTGGATACCTCCTGGAATCTGCCGGCCCCGTCATTGATCCATATGCGGTTCTGCTGATAGCCCGAAAGGCTGCGGCCCTCCATGGCGGGCCAGTTTTTGGCGTCGGAAATAATTTGTTCATGTCCACCTGCCACTTTGGAAAAATCATACCAGTAGTCCTCATCCTGGTCCGCCGAAATATAGCCATTGGCCACATAGAGGTCGAGGTAGCCGTCGTTGTTGAGGTCGCCGAACTGCGCGCCATAGCTCCATCCGCCAAGCTCCACCCCCAAATTCCCGGCCATATTCTGGAGTTGAAGCTCCTGCTCTTTGGTACTGGTGACCGGCATCCAGAGGTTGTTACCCTGGATGAGCACGCCCGGCTCAGAAATATTGGTCACATAGATACCGTATTTTCCTTCGTTCATAATATCGCCAAAGGAGACGTTCATGCCGCTTTTGGGGGCAAAGCCCATCCCGGCCTCGTTGCCCATCTCTTCAAACTTTTTGCCACCGTGGTTTATATAGAGCTCATCAACACCATAATCATTGGCCACCACAAGATCGGGATAGCCGGAGTCGTTCAGATCGACCGCCGCCGCTGAAAAAGACCAGCGATTGCTAACCAGTCCCATCTGCTCGCTAACCTCTTTGAACGTGCCGTCCCCTTCGTTGTGGAACAGGAATTTGCGCCCCCCGTTGGTGGAATACTCAAAACTTTCGGGCATTATCTTGGTCGTTTCCAGATCCCACAGGTTGATATCTTCATCATAATACCCTCCTATGAACAGATCGATTCGGCCATCCCGGTCGTAATCAAACCAGACGGCGGTGTTGGCGTTCACCCATTCAGGCAGGCCCGCCTGGTCGGTAACCCGGGTAAAGCCCTCTCCCTGGTCGTTGTGAAACAGTTCGGGTTTGCCCCATTTAAAGACCAGGAGATCTTCATACCCGTCATTGTCATAATCACCCCATACAGAACCCATGGATGTACCGTTTGCCACAGGCTGTTCATTCAGCATAGCCACGCCCATCTTCTCGGCCACATCGGTAAAGGTGCCGTCCCCGTTGTTCCTGTAAAGCGCATTCTTGGTGCCCTCGGCGCTGTTGGTCAGGTAGAAATCGTGATACCCGTCATTATTAAAGTCTGCAACTGACACAGAGGCGCCCACCGAGGCGACCTGGGGCATGATATGATCGAGCCTGGGATCCAGCTTCGGCGGGTGATGCTGAAAATTTACGCCTAACTGACCGGCGGTCTCCTGCATGTAAAAGCCATAGCGGCTGAGGGCTTCCTCCTGTCCCTCTTTACTTGTCTCCTCCTGCTGCCATTCTTCCAGCTTATCAAGTGCCGCAGGGGTAGCCAACAGCCCGATAAAGAAAATCACGATGCCAATTTTGGCGGATTTATTCGTATTCATCACTCGCTTGCTATTGCTTGCCTTTGTTTTCAAATCGCAACGCGGTACGTAACAGTTCGGGCGTTATGTACCGCGTGTGAAACCGTGCCCAGTCCTCCTTGTGCTTTTGGTAGACGGGATCATGCTCCAGCTTCCCCGGGTTCTCCGAATAATCTTCCATGCCGTGGTACGGTAAAGGAATAACTGTTTTGGAATGTCCCGTATTGTAATCCCCGTCTTTTACCCAGCCATCGCCGATCAAAATGAAATCGCGCTCCCAGCCTTCAGGGGGTGGAGCGGGGGCTTTGAACTTGAACACCAGCTCATCCCCGGCATTCATAATAACATAGCGGTCATCGATCTCTTGCACAAGTTCGCCCACCTCGCCAAACCGGGTGTAATACCCCACCAGGTCAATCCACTGCGGAGTGGTGCTGGCGATATTCTGGTAATCGGGAATTTCCGGCGCAAAACGGCTCTTGCGATGCAATTCTGAGAATCCACGATACCGGAGTTCGGCCACCTCTGGCTGGAGTTTTTGGGTCTTTATATCAGCGTCCGGCTTGCCTTCCGACCATGATATCCGGTCCCAGTAAATCTCCATATTGGTGGAAAGCCGCACTTTTTGAGGGATATCTTCGATCGACAGATCGCTCAGGTTGATCAATACCGTTTTACTTTTACCTGCGGGAAAGCCGATATCATCTTTCACCGTTTTCCACCCGCCGTTTCCATCGGGCACCTGCAGGTGAATGCCGTGCGGCGGCTGATGGCTACCCTGGCTGATCGCCACGTTGATAGAACTATCGGTGGGATAGACCCATCCGTCGGCCACCAGGTACACCGGTTTTTGTTTGTTGAATTGCTGCTCGCCCAGATCCACTTCCAGGTAATGTTCTTTTGCCAGTCCCTGGTAGGCCGTGAGGTCAAATGTATCCACATAACGGGCATCCTTTTTGCGGATCAAGTCGGTTACATCGGTGCGGTCCTGGTCAATCGCTTTTTGTACCGGATTAAGGGTACTCATGGGATAAAGCTTTTGCTCCGGTGCAGGCAGGTAAAACCGCTCATTGGCCATCACTTCCGTGTCTTTAGGATGATCCACCACCATCATGGAGACGTGATCAAAGAAGTGCGTCTCCCAGAGTTCGGCTGTTATGCGAACATCGTAGTATCCATCTTTGGGTTTGAGCTGGTCGCCCTCAATCTTAACCCAGTCGATACTGTGTACTACGCTGCCCTCTCCCTGCGCATTAATTCGGAGTCCCAATGCCGTTCGCCACAGAAAGTCGGTGACAAACTCCATCTCCTCCCCATTGTGGGTAAATATCCACGGGCAGGAACCTTTCAACAGCTGCTCGTTAAATATTTTTGATCCGTAGCCCAGCTCGGCAAATTCCGCCTGCACGGAACCATTGGGCCATAAAATCCGCAGCATTTCGGCCTCGTCATACGTTCCCAGTCCGAAATGAACCACCGGTGCATCGATAAGCTGTTTGTGATAGAGCAGGCCCGACCGTATTTCGATCTCCCCGCCAATGCCAAACGAATTGATCCGCTGATCGCCCACCGTGCCGGAGGCCCGCGGACTGATCATCCGCCCATTATAGTCCATCTCACCGGCGTTGTTAATGACCTGCATCGGGGTCCCTCCTGCCATGCCGATCAGGTCCAGCCGGTTGTTGCCGTTCATATCCGTAGTTGAAACCAGGTTACCCGGCAATGAGCTGCTGTGCAGGGCAAAATCCAGCTTCGCATCACTGAGCCAAAGCTGGCTGCCACTGTCAGTTGAGATAATTAAATCGAGCCCGCCGTTGTTATCAAAATCCTGGACAAACAGTTTTTTATAGGAACTCCCGGCGACAGGTGAATTCAACTCGGCAACAGTTTCTGTGTCAAACTCCGGGCTTTCGGGTGATGCATAGACTCGCACCACCGCCTGGTCCGTCAGGGCCGCGATATCGAGGTATGAGTCACTATCTAAATCGGTAATGCGGATGGAGTGCACGGCCGGTAGTTCCGGCAGATCGTCTACACGCTCAAACTCTCCCATCCGTTGATTTCGATAGACGACAAGCTCTCCGTTGCTGGCCAGGAATACGGCGTCCGCATCGCCGTCGGCATCGATATCGCCCCATGCGAAATCAACCGGGTTCTGTACTTCACCAAACAGTTCCGCAATGGAAAAGGTACCGTCTCCGTTGTTTCTGAGCACCCGTGGAGACTCCTCTTCGCGGGCCAGCACCAGATCCAGGTCGCCATCCAGATCCAGATCGGCCTTCCAAACACCTGAGTAGCTGTCATTTATAATTGAGGGCGGCAACCCGACTTGCGGGGTAATGTCATTGAACTGCTTGCCTTCCATCTGCTCATAGAGCCTTAATCCCTGTGACCCGGCGAATGCCAAATCATTGAGGAAATCATAATTGTAGTCGAACGTCTCGATCGCCGAGCGATGAATGCCATTTTCTGCGAGCGAAACCGAAAATGACGGCCCGTCCTGGAAAGCCGCGGTGTTTGGGCCGAGGGTCATCACATCCGGGATGGTGTCTTCCGCCAGCGTCAGATGAAAAGCCAGGTTCCAGTCGCCTTCCGCCACATCCAGCGGCTCCTGTGTAAAAGTAATACCCGTATCAGGTGCTTCATTCAGCGTGCTGGGTTCAGGCAGCCACAGAAACTCTGTCAGCAAAAAGCCGACCTGGTTCGGTGGCAGTTCAATCTGGTCAAAATCGGCTTCAAATCCAGATAGCTTGTTCAGGTTGTTCCTCAGATAGGCGATCTCGAAGGTAAGGTTCTCAATCGGCTGACTCAGAATTTCCTCCCTGAGGTCGTCAAATTCATTTTTTATCTCTTCCGGCCAGCTCTCCGATTGCTCTGCCAGCTGATCCAGCGACCGTTCCAGCAGCGACGCGTCATCCATTTTGGGAGCCAGGCGAGTCATCTCCAGCAGTACCGCCAAATTTTGCGGGTTTTGGCTGCGCAGCTCGTTTAGCAGATTCCGTATTTGATCAGCGTTTTCTCCCGCATCCTGGCGTTCCAGCTCAGAAATTAACGTATAAGTTATGCGCGAGTTTTCCGGGGAGATTTCATGTGCCTTTTGAAGATGATCAATCGCCGCCTGTATATTGCCCCTTCGACTCTCCAGGATGCCAAAGAGAAACTGGATGTCGGCATTATCGGGGGCCAGGCTTTCTGCTTTTGACAGCTGTTCTGCTGCCAGCTCAAAATTTCCTCTTCGCATCGAGAATACGCCGATATTGGCCCATGCGGCCGGTTCCCGGGGATAACTTTCCGTAATGCCATTCATCTTTTCTGCCGCAAAAACAGCCTGATCCGACTCAATGGCCGCCAGGCTCAGGTAAAATGCCGAAACCGCCTCCCGGTATTCTTCCGACGTGGGATCAGGCGGTGTAGGCTCGGAACAGGAGATGAGCAAAAAAGAAGAGACGAACGTCAATAACAGTAACCTTCCAACCATATAGTCAATATTGAACAAATGTTAATTGTTGGCAATTATAAATCGACAGCCCTCATTGTGCATTATGCGGGTGAAACAGCACGCAATATTCTTCGTGATTCGGCATCAGGGAGCGGCTGGCATGCACTACCGGCTCAGTGCCCTTGCTGAACAAACAAGAATATAACCCACAACCTGTCTTAATATTAACATTGAGAGCCCTGGAAGTCCATTCTTAATTTGATCAAATATATGCAAAAGTGCCGCTGTTTTCGAGCCTTGTTTTATTTCGTTTGCATGGTATTCAATTTTTTTGTGATGTTAGGTTGTAACATTCCACCTATTTCAAAATACCATTCCAGCATCAGTTTGCTGTCCTATCTCCTGTTGGTTTGTAGATCCGAATAATTAATGAATCGCATATCGGCATATACCACGGGTTTTGCTGACTTGTAACCAACTTGTGGTAACGAACTATTTAGGCTGGTCATAATAATCAGTCGAGACAAATGGGAATATTGTCCATTCAATAATGCAATTTTTTTGCAAAAAATATCACCTTTTGCCATACTGTCTGGTTATAAAACAGTAAAAACGGGTGGGCAAACGGTTGTATTATCGTACCTGCATTCATTAATCTCTCAAAGACAAACCGTTGAAAGTTACTCTTAAAGATATCGCGAATGAGGCAGGCTTTTCGATCTCCACGGTGTCCCGCGTGTTGAACGGGTCCAGCAAAATCAGCCCGGATACCAGGCGCGTCGTCCTGCAAACAGCTAAAAAGCTGAACTATCCCGTTTTTTTTGCTGCTAACGGGGATCGTGTTCCGCACACGCTGAATATATTTCTGATCGTATCGGGATTTCATGTCGGAGAGTTTTATGCCTCTTTTTTTGACGGTATCAACCGTGCGGCTGAAGAACAGAATATCCGCCTTGCGTTGCTGAGTATGAACAAACCGTTACCGGAGGTGATCGAACAGCTAAAAAAGCTGGCCGTAAATGGCCATTCGGACGGGCTCATCCTCTTTACGCCCGAACTAAAAAAACAGGACTACCTGGAGATCAGGGAAGAACTGCCCGACCGTTTCCCACTGCTTTCCAATGGACTCATTGAAAGCCCGGTATTTACCACTGTCTCATTCGACAGTTACAGCGGTGGCTTTATGACCGCGGAGCATTTTCATGAACGAGGCTATGAGAAATGCGGAATTATTCAGGGTCCTTTTCAAAAGGCCGAAGCCCGGTACCGGGCAAACGGTTTCAGGGACTATACACTGCAGACCTCTTCCATGGAAATTGTCTGGGAGTACAACGGCAACTACACTTTTGATGGCGGAACAGAGGCGTTCCATGACTATCTTGCAACCCGTCCCAAACCCCGGGCCATTTTTGCCTGCAGTGATGCGATGTGCCACGGATTCATGGAAGAAGCGCTGCTTCACGGCTACCGGTTTCCCGATGATATCGCCATCACCGGCTTCGATGACTTGCCGATATGCCGGCGCCACCGTCCCACGATCACTTCAGTACATACCGATTACAAGCAGCTGGGGTGCGTTACAATGGAAAAAATACGAGAAATCGCGGCCAGCCCCAACCAGCAGGAAGGGGTGCTGAGCCTGGTGCCTGTCAACCTGATTATCCGAAATTCTTCCTGAAAATGAAGAATTATGACTCTCTTTTACATGATGAAATATTTTCGCATTGGCGTTTCATTAAAACGGAATAAGTGGTTATTTTTTCGATGAACAAATTCAATCTGAATGCCCAAAATATCAATAAGGCTATACCTCATTAATTCCACTATTTATAACGCTCAATAAAAATTTGTCTTAATATTTTTAATAAAACTGTTGGATCCATATAATTTTGAAAGTAACACTTAAAGATATAGCAGAAAGCACGGGATACTCCATATCAACCGTTTCCAGGGTGCTCAACGGTTCCGAAAAAATTGGCGAAGTGGCACGCAAAAAAATTCTCGTCACCGCCAAAAACATGAACTATCCCATTCCTGAAGAGATCAATGACGATTCGATATACAATGCGTTAAAAATATTTTTTATCGTAACCGGGTTTCACCGGGGAGAGTTTTACTCCTCCTTTTTCCATGGTATCAATCAAGCCGTTGAGAAGGGAAATATTCGCCTGTCGTTAATCAGTATCCAGAAACCGTTTGATGAACTTCTTCTCACCATCAAAGACCTGAGCAATCAAAAGTATGACGGGCTTGTCCTGTATACTCCCGGCTTTAACCGGGAGGAATACGAAAAAATCAAGGAGGTTCTTCCGGAAAACTACCCGGTGGTCTCAAACCACAATATCGAGAATCCGGTCTTTCCCACCATCACGTTCGACAGCTACAGCGGCGGGTACCTGGCGGCCCAGCATTTTAATGAGCGGGGCTACAAGGATCTCGGCATCATTGAGGGGCCGATACAGCGTACCGGTTCACGCAACCGCGCCAATGGATTCAAAGACTTTATCCGTAAAACACCCGGGCTTAACCTGGCATGGGAATTCAGGGGGGAGTTGAAGCCGGAGTCGGGCGTCAAGGCGTTTAAGGAGTTTCACAAGCTCGACAAAAAGCCACGGGCGATTTTCTCCTGTAACGATGTGATGGCTCACGCCTTTATGCAGGAAGCGCTCGCCAAAGATTACCAGTTTCCTGATGACATAGCGATTGTCGGGTATGATGATCTGCCGCTCTGCTCTCGCAACCGACCGACGATCTCCTCTATTCACACCGACTACGAGCGGCTGGGGGCTGTTACTATCGACCTCATGAAAGAGATGCTGTCCAATTCACAGTCACAGCAGGGGATTATTACCTTCGTCCCGGTCAGCCTGAGCGCCCGTGAGTCGTCCTGATTCCGGTGAGTGAAAGTAGTTCTATGTCCTCTGCCCTTGTCAAAGAGAGATTATCCCGGTTGAGAAAGGTCCTATAACCCTTGACTTCTTCGACATTCATAATCTCCAACCGGTGATTTTGGGGCTTCGTTTTGTTCACACCAAAACGAACATTCCTTGCCAGAAGAGGGCTTTCGATTTTTTTTAACCAGTATCAACACCTCTTCCAAGGAAGCAATCGCATCGGTGGACTGCTACATGTTGCGGCGGTACTCCCCGCCGACCTCGTACAGGGCGTGGGTGATTTCTCCCAGTGAGGCGACTTTCACCGTCTCCATCAGTTCTTCAAAAATATTTTGCCCGTTTCGGGCGGCCTGTTTCAGCGAGGCAAGCGCTTCCGCTGACTCTCTCCGGTTCCTTCTCTGGAACGCCTCCAGGCCGGCGATCTGCTGCTCTTTTTCCGATGCGGTAGAACGAATCAGCTCAACCGCGTGATCCTCCTCTTCCTCCTGTTCACCCAGGAACGTATTGACGCCGATTACCGGGTGCTCACCACTGTGCTTCTGTGACTCATAATGGAGACTTTCATCCTGTATTTTTCCCCGTTGATACATCGTTTCCATGGCACCCAGCACACCGCCCCGCTCAGTCAGGCGATCAAACTCCGACAAGATAGCCTCTTCAACAAGATCAGTCAGTTCCTCAATGAAATAAGAACCCTGGTTGATATTTTCGTTTTTGGCCGTCCCCAGCTCTTTGTTGATGATAAGCTGAATGGCCAGGGCCCGGCGTACCGACTCTTCAGTAGGCGTGGTTATCGCCTCATCATAGGCGTTGGTATGCAGCGAGTTGCAGTTGTCATATATTGCCATCAACGCCTGGAGCGTGGTACGGATGTCGTTAAACTGAATCTCCCGGGCGTGGAGGGAACGCCCGCTGGTTTGGATATGGTATTTAAGCTTCTGAGAGCGTTTGTTCGCTCCATACTTTTCTCGCATGGCCACCGCCCAGATTCGACGGGCCACCCGGCCGATAACGGCATATTCGGGATCCAGTCCATTACTGAAAAAGAAAGACAAATTCCGGGCAAAATCATCGACATCCATTCCGCGAGAGAGATAGTATTCCACGTAGGTGAATCCATTGGCCAGGGTAAATGCCGCCTGGGTGATCGGGTTGGCTCCCGCCTCCGCGATATGGTAGCCCGAAATCGATACGGAGTAATAATTACGCATGTTATTTTTCGTAAAATACTCCTGTATGTCACCCATCATGCGGAGTGCAAACTCGGTGGAAAAGATGCAGGTGTTCTGGGCCTGATCCTCCTTCAGGATATCAGCCTGCACCGTTCCGCGCACTACCTTCAACGTCTCCTCCTTAATCTGCTGGTAGGTCTGCCGGTCAACCAGCTTGTCTCCTGAAATTCCGAGCAGCCCCAGTCCAAACCCGTCATTTGTTGCCGGCAACTCTTCCTGGTATTCCGGCGGCGATACCTGGCGCTGTCGAAAGTAGCGCTTAATTTCTTTTTCCGCCTCTTCCCATTTCCCGTTTTCCCTGAGATATCGCTCCACCTCCTGGTCGATTGCTGTATTCATAAACATCGCTAAAATCATCGGTGCAGGACCGTTGATCGTCATTGATACCGATGTTTTACGGGAAGCAAGATCGAATCCTGAATAGAGTTTTTTCATATCGTCCAGCGTACAAATACTTACGCCGGAGTTTCCGATTTTCCCGTAGATATCCGGCCGGTGATCGGGGTCTTCTCCGTACAGTGTCACCGAATCAAATGCTGTAGAGAGTCGTGCAGCGGGCATTCCCTCACTCACATAGTGAAACCGCTTGTTCGTGCGTTCAGGAGTTCCCTCCCCGGCAAACATGCGGGTGGGTTCCTCTCCTTTCCGTTTAAAAGGGAACACCCCCGCCGTAAAGGGGTAATGGCCGGGCAGGTTTTCTTTAAGTGCATATTTGAGCTGTTCTCCCTTGTGCTTGGTTTTTGGTACCGAAACCCGCGGAATTTTCAGTCCGCTGAGCGATTTCCGGTACATTTTGTTGGAAAATGTCCGCCCTCTTATTTGTACATCCACCTGCTCCTGGCGGTATTTTTCAACGGTTTCGTCCCACTGGTCCAAAATTTTCTTGCAGCGGGCATCGAGCTTACTCCGCCAGTGGTTCTGCATCTCCTCAAGTGTATCGCTTATCGCCTCCTTTCCATCTGGCTTCCAGGCTTCGACCTGCAGGCGGGTTCCCTGCACCTGTTCCAGTTTAGCTGCAATCTCCACCTGTTCTTCCGCCCACCGGTGGTAGTCCCGAATGGTCTCCGAAATCTCTGAAAGATATCGCTGTCGGTTGCCCGGAATAATACCCTGTGATTCAATATTTTCTGCCGGTTCCGCGCTGGTGTAGTGCTCGGTTTTCCACTTCAGGCTGTACCGCTCATTAATCCGATCCACCAGCGCCTTGAAGAGGCGATTTACCCCCTCGTCATTAAATTGTGCCGCAATAGTCGGGTATACCGGCATCTGCTCAGGCTTGCTGTCCCACGCCCCGAGATTCCGTTTCATCTGCTTTCGGACATCACGGAGTGCATCTTGCGAGCCTTTCTTCTCAAATTTGTTCAACACCACAAAATCTGCCAGGTCCAGCATGTTGATCTTCTCGAGCTGTGTAGCGGCGCCGTATTCGCTGGTCATCACATACAGCGGTATATCGGCCACCTCTACAATTTCGGTGTCGCTTTGCCCTATCCCGCTGGTTTCGATAATAACCAGGTCGAAGCCGGCGGATTTAAAAACCTCAACAGCACCCCGCACGGCGTTGCTTGTGGTCCGATTCGTGGCGCGGGTGGCCATACTTCGCATGTACACCCGCCCCGTATCGATGCTGTTCATACGGATGCGGTCGCCCAGCAAAGCACCGCCGGTCCGTATTTTCGAAGGATCGATGGAAATAATGACGATCTGCAGGTCATTGAACTCCTGTAGAAACCGCCGCACCAGTTCATCCGTGAGGGAGCTCTTCCCCGCCCCGCCGGTGCCGGTGATACCCACCAGGGGTACGGGCTGACCGTTGCTTTCATGCCTGAGGATATTTCCGCGTTTATCCAAAAGTTTTCCACCCTGGTATTTCAGTATCGTTTCATGTCCGTTTTCCAGGGCCGATATGGAACGGGCCAGCGTTTTTTCATCTCCCTGCAATATTTTGCGGGGATCAATCGCTTCCAGTTCCCCCGTGTCAAAGTCGCACTGCTCCAGCATAAAGTTGATCATTCCCTGCAACCCCAGTGTGCTGCCGTCGTCCGGGGAAAAAATACGAGTTACGCCATACGCTTCCAGCTCTGCAATCTCATCATCCACGATGACGCCACCACCACCGCCAAATACCTTGATATGGGAAGCTTCCTTCTCTTCCAGCAGATCAATCATATATTTGAAATACTCCATATGCCCCCCCTGGTAGGAGCTGACCGCAATGCCCTGTACATCTTCCTGGATAGCACAGTCCACAATCTGGCGTACCGACCGGTTGTGGCCAAGATGGATTACTTCCGCCCCGCTGCTCTGAAGAATCCGACGCATGATATTGATACTGGCATCGTGTCCGTCAAAAAGGCTTGCGGCTGTCACAAATCGGATCTTGTGGCTTGCCTGATATACATTTCGGTCGCTTTCAGTTATTTTGGTATGCGTGGTGGTGTTCCCGTTTTCCATAATTGAAAACAATTTATATTGGTAGATGGCTTTGCAACTCCCTCAATTCCTCGTTCCGAGGGAGTTGTACTCCCGTTTAAAAGGTCAATACGGTCGGTAGTGCAACTTACCTCCCAACAATATAGCAGGTTCTGCTAAGGGTTCTCGTATTCACCTGTTCTGCAGGTAAATTTATTTAGCTTTTTGTGGTTTGCAGTACCTTCTTCCTATGTCAACGATCTGCTTTACCCATTTATTCGAACGTAACGGTCACCTCGGAGGTAAATGCCTTCTCAACCGGAATATTTCGCTGTATAAAGTAGGGTTCCGGGGCTTTAAATGGTTGAACCTGGCCCGAATCCCATTCCCCGTTGTCATTCAGGTCGCCATAGATGATCGCCTTGTATTCCAGCGGGGCCAGGTCTTTCAGTTCAACAGATTCCGAAAAAGTGGTATCGACGATCAAGCCGCGCTCACTGGTTGTCAATGCCAGGTGGTAGGAGCGATTGTCCGAGCTGTCTGCCAGGGCAAATTCAATATTCCCGAAATCGGAGGGGTGCCATACCTCAAGAGCATACGATTTCCGCCGGCCGGCACCCGGATTCCATGCCCTGATTTCATAATCCAGACCCTGCTCCCATTCTCCCGGGGGAGCGATCCTCAGCCGGTTACCCGCTATCTCCACGTGCTGCCATCCTTCAATAAGGGAGTCTCCGGCCACCACCTGCAGGGAGTCGGTCAAAAGACGACCGGTAATCGATTTGGCGTATATAATCTCCAGGGGTTCCCCGGGATAGACGCCGCCCTCGATTTTACGCCCGATGATGCGCTGCTGTGTCGTGTCTTCCTGTGCTGATCCTTCAAACTGAAAAGTCGACAACGGCTGATTGTTGCCTGCCAGGTCCCGTATATTTTTTGCTTCTACCTGGTAACTTTGCTGTGCTCCCAGGTCATCTTCACTTTCGGCGAACAGTACGTATTGTTCGTTCGGCAATACATAGAGTGGATTGGCATCGGTATACTTCTCTCCAAGCGTATCTGCAATGGTAATCTGGCTGCTGTCGGTGAGCTGAATGTTTTCACTAAACCGGAGGCGCATACGCCGGCTCGAAAAAAGCCCCACTCCCTGAAGGCGCGGGCGCGTAGTATCAGAAACATCCTTATATATTGTACCCAGGGTATCTTTACCCGCTTTTTCGAGCGTAACCATCTCGCGGTAAAAAGGTTGCGCCCGCTCCCGCTCCTTTTCCCAAATTTTGCTCCTGTTCTGATCGTTCACCCAGAACACCTTGTATTCACCCGGACTCAAATAACTGAAGTTAAAGCGTCCGCTGGTATCAGTCTGTGCGAGGTAATCCGCTTTTCGAGAAAGATCGACCGGGCGCCGGTACAGAAGCACGCGGTCTCCCGTGTCGCCCTTCCCGGTTTGGGCATCCACAATGCGGCCGGCGATCTCTCCTTCATCGATATCCGGGCCGGTCGACACGGCGATTTTCTGGGGTTCGGTCATCTCGTTGCCCCGGGTGTCAGACAGATCTGTTCCAATGGTGACCAAAATAGTCGTTGAATCGGGGAGTTCCTGGTCAAATTCTATTGCCACCGATTTTCTTCCCCAGTCCAGCGAGTAGTCTAACCCTATGTCAGGCTCAATGACAATGGCCTCTCGGAGTGAAGACCGTTCCACGAATTCAGAAAATGAAATTTCTATCTCCCTCCCCCCGAAATTGGTGGTCCCCGGTTCTGGCTGAATTTGTATGATCCTGGGTCCCTCCTGGTCTGGCTCTCCTCCAGAAGGACTTGTGGGAGTCGCACATCCGCCTGCCAGGTACACCAGGAATCCGAATAGCAGCAGTATGACCGTTAAATTTCTCAAATAGCCAGCGGTTTGGTTAGTATTTTCAGGCAGGGAATATAACGGATAAGAAATTAAATGTGAGACCTCAATTCGAGGACCGTCCTGCCTGCAAATTTAATTTCCGGTAATCCGGTCTTCTTGTTTAGGCTTGTGGTTTATCAAAAATATCGCCTCTTCTAAGCAGAATATTTTTGAAGTACTCTGCAAACTCAGTAGATCAGATCATTTATTTGGAACGATTTAACTTTTTATATTGTGCCATAATCCAACATTATGAAAGATACCAAAACCACATACACCGGGAAGCAGACGTTGACGCGTCCTGCTCTCTATACCGATTACTACGAACTTACAATGACCCAGGGGTATTTCCTGTCTGGCCGGCAGGATGAACCCGCCGTATTCGACTATTTTTTTCGCGACAATCCTTTCGACGGCGGCTATGTCATCTTTGCCGGGCTATCCGATCTCCTGGAAATTCTTTCCGGCTTCAGGTTCCATGACGACGAACTTCAATATTTGGCTGACGAGGGATTTCATCCCGATTTCCTGGAGTACCTTCGCGACTTTGAACTGGACGCCACCCTCTATTCAGCCCGGGAGGGTGAAGTGGTTTTTCCTCTCGAACCTGTTGTTCGCGTAGAGGGAAATATCATCGAAACCCAGATCCTGGAGACCCTCCTGTTGAATATACTCAATTTTGAGTCCCTCATTGCCACCAAGGCGTCTAGGATGAAATATGCGGCTGAAGATCGGACTATTCTCGATTTCGGGCTCCGGCGGGCACAGGGATTGGGTGGCATCCAGGCCAGCAAGGCTGCTGTTATCGGAGGAGTGAAGGCGACCTCAAATGTGTATGCCTCCCATCGGCATGGACTGCCCGCCAGCGGGACGATGGCCCACTCCTGGATTCAGTCGTTTAATACAGAGCTCGAGGCGTTCCGCACATTTGCCGAATATTATGCCAACGATACCGTTCTGCTCGTCGACACCTATGACACGCTGCAGATTGGAGTGCCAAATGCAATCAAAGTCGCCAAGGAGATGGAAAAACGGGGTGAACGTCTGAAAGGAATTCGCCTGGACAGTGGCGACCTTGCCTATTTTGCCCGTAAATCCCGCCGGATGCTGGACGAAGCCGGCCTGGACTATGTAAAAATTGCGGCTTCAAATCAGCTGGACGAGCGGCTGATAAAAAGCTTGTTGAGTCAAGATGCGCCGATCGACCTGTTTGGGGTGGGCACACGGCTGGTAACAGGGCAAGATTCGCCGGCCCTTGACGGCGTTTACAAGCTGTGCGAGGTCAATGGAGATCCCCGGCTGAAGCTCTCCGAAAATGTCGAAAAAATCACGCTTCCCGGTCGGAAGAAGGTCTGCCGATACCTGTACGAAGACGGCACCTTTTACGGGGATGGCATCATGTTGGAGGGCGAGACCGATACAAAAACGATTATCCATCCCCATTATCCCTCCAAAAGAAGCGAGGTCGGTCAGTTCCGCAGTGAGGAGCTGCTTCACAAAGTATTTGATCGCGGAGAACGGATCATCGACTTACCAACTGCAGCTGAATCTGCAACATATGCTCAAAAACGCCTTGAGCTGCTTAATCCCGAACACAAAAGGTTCGAGAATCCTCATATCTACAAGGTGGGTATCAGCAAAGAACTGATGGAGTTGCGGGATAATTTATCTCAGAAATTGAAAAAAAACTGACTTGGTTATGCAAGCTTTATTGATTATCGACGTACAAAATGATTTTTGTCCCGGTGGGGCTCTTGAGGTACCACGGGGTGATGAAGTGGTACCGGTCATCAATCATCTTTCTGACACATTTGATATTGTGGTCCAAACCCAGGACTGGCATCCCGAGGGACACTCCTCTTTTGCCTCTTCCCACGAGGGGAAAAAGCCATTTGAAACAGTACAAATGCCGTATGGCCAACAGACACTCTGGCCCGACCACTGTGTGCAGGGGTCCCGCGGAGCCGAATTTCACCGTGCGCTGGAGACCCGGCAAACCCAGCTGATCGTCCGCAAAGGATTCCGAAAGCAGATAGATTCCTATTCGGCCTTCTACGAAAATGACAATGAGACCAGTACAGGGTTGGCCGGATATCTCCGGGAGCGCCAAATTGATACCCTGTATGCAGTAGGGCTGGCGACGGACTTTTGTGTAAAATGGTCGGTAATTGACGGGCTTAACGAGGGTTTTGAGGTTTTTGTCATCGAAGATGCCGTTCGAGGAATCGATATTGACGGTTCTGTTGAGCAGGCCTGGGCAGAAATGAAGGATGCCGGCGCCCAGAAAATCATGTCAAGTGAACTTTTATAGCCCGACCCATTGACTGATTCAACATTCGATTTTTGTATCCTGGGGGCCGGGCTTGCCGGTCTTTCCCTGGCCGATGCCTTAACGGAACGGAATTGCCGCGTATGTGTGATTGAAAAAAATGAGATCGCCTCCGGGGCCTCCGGGACGCCACTGGGTATGGTCAATCCCGCCACCGGCCGCAGGGCCACCAAAACGTGGCGGGCGGAGCAGTGCTACGAGGCGGTATATAAAACGCTCTGGAAAGTTGCCCCCTTTTCTGAAGAACCGTTCTTTACACGAAACGGCGTACTGCGGCCCGCGCTTACTGAGAAAATTGCGCGGAAAATGAAAAATCAGCTGGAAAAAACGGCCTGGCCTCACGGCTGGTGCGAGTGGCTGAGCAGGGAGCAGATACAGCGGAAACACCCCGGCATCAATTGCGTGGAAGGCGGACTGTGGCTGCCTGTCGGGCTTACGGTGGATGTTACCCAGTATCTACAGGCCCTGGCACGATATCTTGAAACGCAGGGAGCAACCGTTATTGAACACGCGGACTACCAGCTCAACCAAACCAGTGCCGGGTGGACGGTCAGCCTGGAAACTCGCGAGATAAACTGCGACAAGCTGGTCTTTGCCACCGGTTTTGACATGACCAGGCATCCATTCTGGGATTTCTTGCCTCTTCACCCGATAAAGGGACAGATGGCGATCTTCCAGCCGGATGAACCTCTTCCGTTTGAACATTCCATTTCCAGTCTCGGGTACATTGCCCATATCGGCAACCAATGGTACGCCCAGGGCAGTACCTATGAACACGATTTTGAATCTCTCAACACCGACGAGTATGGAGAGGAGTACCTCCGCAACCGGTTGAGGCGGACCCTTCCGGAACTGGAAGCCAACTCCACCCTGGTGGGACAGTGGGCCGGAGTCCGCATTTCTACTCCCAACCGCAAACCCGTGCTTGGAGAACATCCCGGGCAAAACCACCTCTATGCCTACACCGGACTTGGTTCAAAGGGACTGATGTACGGTAAATTCCTGGCCAATCACTATGCTGATCATCTCCTGGATGGACGTACTCTTTTTGACGCTGTCGATATTCAACGATTTGAGGAAGGATAGATCGCCATTTATAGTTGCAATATCCCCGTGACCGGAATATAAACCAGCGGATTGACCCCTTTCAAAGCTGACTGCAGAGGTCTCATATTTTCAAAAGATCTACCTGCACTCAGATCTGCGTACAGCTCTATAGCTCGGCTGCCGTATGGTGGTACATGTTTTTTGCCCCCGGATCCAGCAAGCTGGCAGTATTATAGGGAGCGATATAGTCTTTGACCAAAGCTCTAAAGCTATGCTGGTCTCCCGCAGTAATATTTTCAGAATCAGTGAGTTGTTGTAAGACCTGGAACAAATCGTCCACCATCTGCTGAATCCCTCTGTCGCCCGCAGACAAAAAATGGGAAGGCACTTTCCCCCTTAACCGCTGCTGCTCATAGCGGATGGCCGCAGTAAAATAGAGCATCGTCCAGCTGTTAAAGAGCTCGAAAGCGTGGAGTCCCCGGTAGCACCCGGCCACCAGCTTGTCAATTAACTCCAGCTCTCTGAAAATTCCTTCCTCGTAGCGTGTGAGTTCGGCGTAGAGTTTCGGATTATCATCCCAGTGACGGATTATAGTTTCAACGACCCTTTCCACACCTGAGAGCGAATGGGCAATTCCCGTACTGTGCAGTGGATCCACAAAGCCAATGGTGTGGGGCAGTGCCACCCATCCCTCCCCCACTGCTTTTGCAAGACAGCGCTGCAACCGACCGGTTCGAAAAATCCTGCCCGGCACGGCCGCCAATTTCGCTGGTGCAGTCACAGCCCGGAGAGAAGGATAGCTGGCGATGATCGAGTTCCACTCATCCACGGCCGATATCGTTTTATTGTTACCGAAGCGGTTTTGATCCAGCATGATGCCCATGCTGGTACGCTCATTATTGAACCTGAGCATCCATACCCAGCCCTCCTCTATCAGGTGATGAAGAGCTGAATGGTCGGGATCGTAGGGGTAGTCAATCGCCGGTATATCCAGTTGCTGCAGGATCTCCGACCAGGGCGTAACATTTTCAAAATGGGTGTAGAGCGCCCGGGAGTTGGTATGGAATCCGTCATCTGCAGAATCAATATTCATGTAGTTACCCAGAAAAGATGGGGTCCCGGTGGCATCCACAAGGAGATCAGCAGCAAATACAACATGATGTCCCCCCCGATCGGCGTGGAATGACCACGAGTCATCCTTCTCACAACGTGATATATCGGTATCGTCAAAATAAGGGATACCGTATTCCTTAACTTTTTCAACCAAAAAGGCATCAAGCTCTGACCGCAACCAGTTCGTGTCGGAGTTTTCATTGCTTGAGCTGGCGGCCACAAGCAGCTCACGGGTGTGATCTTCGTCAGTTGAAAAGGGATATTGTTTATCGTGTTTGTAGTAGCTGAAGCCCCGCTTTAAACCGCACGTGATTTCCGGGTAGTTTTTTTGCCAGCTGCCGTATCGTGAGAAATCCCGAAGCCACGACAGGGAGTAACGGTCTGAAAGATCCCGCAATATCATGTCGGCGACCGGGGTCGAAGATTCACCAATGGCAAACCGCGGGTGACTGCCTTTTTCGACCAGGCACACCTCAAAACCGGCCTGATGCAGGCAGAGGGTCGCAAGCGAGCCGGCGAAACCCGCTCCCACAATGAGAATATCAGCTTTTATGGTCTGTTTTGTCCTGTTGGTGCTCATCGGCGTGTAATGATGGTTAATTACCAGGAAGACCGGATCTGAATCAATTACATATCCTTACAGGCGGATGTTACTGTCTCCGGTCATCGGACAGGATCCCCGGCATTGGTTCCTCCTTCCTGGTGTAGAAAGGCCCCGTATTCTATATCAATATTCACATTCACATGAAACAGCCGGCAACACCTGTTGTTTCAAATTCATCTCACGGAGACGCTCCTCCCGTTCTTCAAAACAACGGGAACAGGAGGCAAATTGTTGAAGATCCCAGAGATCGGCGAAAATTCGTCCCCCGACCGACTCCATTGCCCGTTCAACAGCCTCTTCCAGCGCTCCCAGGGTTGGCGGAACGTAGACTCCCTCTTCCCGCAGTTTTTCCATGATTCCGTTTCCCGGACGAGTGGGAATTATGGAGCTGCACCTGGCCCCTTGCTCGTAAGCGAACCGGGCGGATTTCAGCGTCCATTCAATACCTTCGTACCTGCCCGCAAGATACGGGGGATTCAACAGCAGAAAGGTGCGTATCGAGATAGCGTTGCTTCGTAAAAAAGAAGAAGCCTCTACGAAATCTTGCCGGGTAAACTGTTTATTCAGCTTTGGCAGCACTTCCGGGTGAATCGTTTCCAGTCCGATGGCAATTTCGAGTTCACCCTCCAGGAGTTCGCTGAATGCGACACAGTGCGAACCGCAGAGTTTGGGATGATTTTCGACGATTACCCGGTCATAACCTGAAAGCAGATCAGCGACCGCTTCGTAATCATCCGGCGGCACGGCCTTTGTATCAAAAAAATTGCCGCTGTTGTAGAGTTTCACCACCGACGCCTCTGGTAACCGTTCAAGCGCGTACTGGATCTGGCGGGGCACGGCTCCCACGGGCGTGGCCTCATCGAGGGTATTTTTCCAAAGGTCGCACATCAGGCACCGAAACGGGCACTCCCGGTTGGTAAGGAAGATGGTGTTGACCTCACGAATGGTTCCACCCTCATCGGGTTCCCGCTCATGCAGAAATTGATAAGGAACAGAGGGATCGACCGGATTTTTCGGGGGACGCAGCTGCTCAATCTGGGCACTACCGGGCATAAAGCGAGGAAAAATATGATCTATATTCTGTCTCATGTTCAGGGAACAGCTCCTCAAATAGTTCATCGGTCACCGCCCCGTGCTGAAACCGCCGTTTGGGGAAGACCGGCATATCGACCCCGGTAACCTGTTTTATTCCCCGCTGCACAATCTCTCCTTTCAGCGCGTAGAGCTCCTGCTCATCCCAGTTGGTGAGCTGTATAAATGGAATACCCTCAGAAACCTCGATCACATTGGGGAGCGAGTAGGGGCTGAATCCCTCAAAGTTGTACTTACGCTCCGGGGCGTAGGTACGTACGTGTCCCCGGCTCTGTCCACCGGAATAGGTTAACGAATGCTTTATTTTATCAACGCCCCATCCCTCGTGATAGAGAAGCGGGTTGCTGAGTACGCTTCGGATGGTGAGCTCGTCGTTGGCATCTATCGGGTAGTCTTTGAGATTTTCATCTCCTCCATCACCGTCGGCCAGGAATTTCCAGTCCGGATATCGCTGGCGAATCTTCCTGCAGAGAGCCAGCGTCATCGCGGCCGCCTGGACGTCCAGTGGTTTGTAATCTTCTATAACCTCAATCGCCTCCCTGAAATCGATTTCTGACTTTTCAACATCCATTACTTCCAGGAACAGCGACATATCCAGCTCATCAAGAAAAGAGTGGGCCTGCTTTACATCGGCTCCGCCATCAACCGACAGGGTGAACGCCTTGAGACGTTGCGGCGAGAGTCCCATCTCCAGCATCAAGTGGTGCAGTACCACGAAAACGGAACCGCTGTCAATTCCACCGGAAAAAAGCACCCCCACCGGTTCATCTTCGGGAATACCCCGAAGCCATTTCTGGCATTCATCAGCCAACGCCCCGATGTAGGCTCGTCCTATTTCGTCAAGGTCTTCATTCAGGCTGTTCTGTTCCAGTTTAAAATAGCGCTTGTACGTCGGACTCGGATCCGGGCAGCCGACGATATCCAGCCGCACAAGGTAGTGGGCGGGCACCATTCGCGTATATGAGGGATGAAACTGCTCCTCCATGTCCTGCTCCTCCAGATATCCATAAATTTCATCAATGCGTTCAGCTACAATCAGCAACGGACCGGATTCCTGCTTGGCCAGAAAGTATCGCATCGGGCGACCAATAGACCGCGCCAGGAATACCTGGTCTTCCACTTTCGTCACGATGGCGTACTGGCCGTCAATATTTCTAACCTTTTCAGCATTGCCGGAGGCCACCAGCTCTTCGGCTTCCTCCTCCGACATATTAAAAATTTGATTTAGCCCGGGATCAAGCAGATTTACAAAATCGCTAACATATGCTGTTTGGTTTGTCACAGTAAAAATATCTTGCGTTCGAAAATTTTGTTTACTCACGGAAAAGGGAAAAAATATAAACGGATGGAAACTCATTGCCAAATAGAATTGCCCTGGAACGGATACACTCCCAGTATCTTTGCCATTGTGAGCCCTGTTCCAGCCGGTTCTTTTTACCGGACCAGGTAGTCGCCGCTATGTATGATCAGCTGTCCTTTCTCATCTACCGAAAGGTTCCCGTGCATGCTGGTTTTATCAAAGCTCATAATTTTTCGTTCTACTTCGGCTACTTTATTTTTTGCCTCCCTGTCCTGCCGCTGTTTTAACACCGTCCGTACCTTGTACCAGGCGTATAGCCGATCTTCCGGGGTTCCGTCCCAAAACCAGTAAAACATTTGCTGAAGTTCTGTATCCACCCTCGATTTTATTACTCTTTTGGCGCCCCACCTTAATACAGAACGAATCAACAGGTAAGCCATTAATATGGATGCGAGAGCAAGGGCTGGAGCGGCTATCAGCATATTAAGCTACGTTTATACATTAGGGAGATATGTCGGACTGAAGCGGTGCTCAGGGTTAAGAAAGCTCCTGTCACCACCATAGCGATATAGGTATAAACGGAAAAACGTCCGTGACCTGCAAATTATTTATGATAAACCCGAGGTTAGCCCTCGGTCCAGGATGCCGGGAAAGAATCAATTTTGCTGCCAGCCGGCGTCAATTCTACGGCTCTAACCGGATTTCACAGCATGTTACTCCTGTTAGCATTATGTTATATTTGAATATGGTATAATCATATGCATGCCATTGAGTTACAGGATTTTAACAGAAATACTTGTGGAAAATGCGGGCTAACTATAGCCTGTAAAACGTGACAGCATAATACAACCCCGGGCAGTGGAATCCCGGGGTGTAAAGTCCATAACGATAATTTTACAGGGACCTTTGCAGAACCTGCTATTTTTTTTGGAGGTGGTTGAACCACCGACCTTGTTGACCTTTTAAACGGGAGCACTACTCCCTTTTAACGAGATTGAGGGATTTGCAAAGCCCTATTCCATAGGATAGCAGGAGATTATGATCATTAAAAGCGAAAGACCAGCCCACTCCAGGCTGCCCCGAGATTGGTTCCATTCGACATGGAGTTGGGTACAGAAGAGGCAGCTACATTAAACTCAAAACTGTTGAAGGCCAGACCTATGCCGGCAGAGTACGAGGTGGAGGAGTATCCTCCCGTTCGCATTCCCACACGGAGCGGCAAGAAACCGAGCAGCCGATATTCGATACCGGCCGTCATGGAAGCGCGTTTGCTGTTAATTCCCCGATCGACAAAACCGGTGCCGAGATCCATCGACAAGCTGAGCTTGTTCATCGTGAGCTGGGCCCCAAAATTCAGCATGGAGGGCAGGGATTTAGTAATGCTCGCAACTCCGGTTGGCGCAAAACCGCCATATATATCCGACCCGATGCTGTCGGCCAGCACATGGTTGTAGTATTCGCCTTCATCCCCGTTAAACTCGTTGTCTATGCGTTCCTGGTCGATCTCAAACCCATTCCACACCAGCAGGTCATCTGCAGCGAACCGTCCGAACTGATTATCGAACGAGACCGAACCCAGGTCGGTAAGTGAAAGTCCGACGCGAAGTCGCTCAGCCCCTGATGAAACAGCTCCGATAATCGGAACTTCAACATCCATCTGGGCCGTCACGCCGAGATCAAGTCCAAATCCGGTGCCTTTAATTTCGTAGAAATCGGAAGCGGCGGGCTCAACATAATCTCCCAGCTCGGGATTTTGCGATGAATTCTGACGGTCATTATAGTAATTATTAAGTTGTTCGGTCACCTCACCCGTTGTTTCAACAGTATAGGCAAAATCATGGCGAAGCTCGTCTATATAATCATCGCGGCGCTGAATTTCGAGCGTTGAATTAATATTCATCCTGGAATAGTTCATGCCGAGCAGCAGTTTGGGAGCTGCGCCTGCAAAAACCTGGATATTTTCGAATATACCGAACAGGTTGGATATACCAAGCAATTTTGTGGAAAATCCCGCCGATACTTCAGCAAAGGTCATAGATTCCACACTCAGGTCTACCGGCCTGGGAGAAGAAAAGATCTCCCCATCCAGCCCGTAAATTCCGAGTTCGGCCAATCCCCGGTTCATACCGGCGCTGGTCATCGTTCGGGTACGCAGTGCCAGGCTGGCACTCCACTGCTCTCCACGGGTTGAGAGCCCTATCGGTATGAAATCCAGCTGGAGGCCGGCTGTCTGCATTTTTTCAGGATCGGAACCGAACCACTGGTCCAGGGCATCCGCGGCAACCTGGTCTGTAACAGTAAGCCCCTTCGTAAAATATTTATTGTATACCGAGATATTGGCCAATCCACCGCCGCCCGATGTGCTGATCCCCCCCAGCAGTCCCACGGTAAAGTTATTTTCCGTGTTGTTCTGAAGCATGAGGTTTGCGGGGTTGACAAAATTAGCGTGGTACCCGTTCAGGTATGCTGTTCCGCCGCCGCCGAGTCCGAGACTGGTCGCTGAAACGTGCCTGGATTGCGCCTGAACCGAACCGGCAGCAACCGTTAACAAGCCAATAAAAAGGGCAATTTTTTGGGTATAGCGTTTCATTGTATTGAATTTCATTTTCTAGTTAACGGTTGATTCAACAGAGCCACTTAAACTTATTTTTACGGATATGGTATCCTCCGCCCTGAGGCGTACAGAACTCCTGTTTTGATCGGTGTTTAACCCGATCAGGAACTCCATGTCGGTTGTTTGATTTAACAGGTTGAGCTGATCCTGTTCCAGCGAGATACTCAAATTGCCGGCATTAGCCTCAGTAACAAATCCCGAACCACTATCGACGGTAGCAGAGCCAATGGTCAGGGGATCTTGCGAAGATGAGGGAATGCGGGTCACCTCGTTGCCGTCGGCGTCAAGCAGCACCAGGTTCAACGTAGTTCCAAGTGGCAGGCCGTTGGTGTAGTCGATATGTATCGTTCCTTCCGTTAGGCGCTGATCGTCCTGCTCGGGATCCGGCAGGTCTCCCAGGTCCACTTCAACCGTGTCACGGTAGCTGGCAGAATTAGCCGACAGGTCGAGCGGAATATCCACGCTCATCGAGGGATCAAACTCAACCGGGTCGGTGATGGTACCCTCCTGCAGCGACTCGTTGACGGTCGCCACGCTGACAAGACGAATATCTGAGGGCAGGTTATTTAAAAATTCATCGACGTTGGAGTTAGATTTGTCAAAACTAACAAACTGGGGCGTGGCTGGATCCTGCGAGGGACTAATGGTAAACTTAATCAACTGATTGCTGTCAAGCTTGCTGCCGTTCGCATTCAGTTCATCCAGGTTATCTGCGGTCGTGGAATTCACATAGTGAGGTCCGCCCTGCGATCCCTTCAGGTAGACGCGATTACCCCCTGCATCCACCCCGACGATACTGGCATAGATAGTGGCCGGAATCCCGATATTGGTAAAATACCGGATACTCATTTCTGGGTTGGTGAACTCAATTCCATCCAGCTGATCTGAAAGATCTTCAAGCGCATCGATGGTAATAGTTTGCGCCTCATTGTCGTTAAACAGGTCAACCACATCGGTCCCGTTGGAGGGGTCATCGTCATTCACGATCACGTTGCGCGGTACAACCACTCCAAAGGCCTCGTCTATTGCCAGGTTGTTGATTCCGACTGTCGCTCCCATCTGATCAGATTCATTGATCGTGCGGATATCTCCGGAACCGTCCTGGGTGTTTTCCGTCGCCCCCTTGATGTTATACACCAGCTTATTATCCTCGGCAAAGATCCGTACATCCGAAAGGTCAATACTTTCGTCCGGGGCCGTGCCGGAACCGGATCGCGGTATTTGGTCAAACTGAACGGTTACGCTGTCTCCGGGATTATAGGGCGCCCGCCGTATCCCTGGAAATGAGATGATCAGCGGTTCTATTCCCAGATCGATATCGTTTACAATCTGGTCTATCTGCAGCTCTCCCGTTGCTATCTGGATGTAGTGGGTGGGATCTTCAAATCGAAAATTCGCATCGTCAATGGCCACTGACCCGCTGGTTGAAAATTCCTGGGCTTTTATTGCCGCTTCGACCTGCGAGGCAACAACATTTTGTCCCTCCAGCTGGCTCACGATCAGCTCATCCGGGTCATCCTCCATCGGCTGGCTGTTCCAGCTTACATCTACTTCAGCTTTTAAATTCTGCAGAACATCTCCATCCGAGAAGTTGATCTGAAATGAGCGTGAGTTCCCGTCTTCCAGCTGCTCACCCGCCCCCATTTGATCGGTGCCGAGAGTCACGTCTGGACTTCCTCCCGATATTAACCGAAGGGTGATATCGTCAATGGTAAATCCAAGCTCGTTGGTGACATCAATGGTGATGCTGCCTGTATTCCCTTTTATTGTGGCGCTCTGCAGATAATCGGTCGAAATATCAATTTCCACCGTTTCAGAGCCTCCCGGTATGGTGGTTGGGGGACCAAAAAGCGCGGGGTCCAACCCGGTTACTGATTGGAAACCGGCACTCCCGAGATTGCCTGACGATGAAGAAAAATTATTCAGCGCAATTTCGCCCACGCTTGCGTTCACCGAGGTAGGATCGACATCAATTTCAGGAATTGCCCCGTCGAGTTCGCCAAAATCGAAATCCTCTTCCTTCGACAACCGGATGAATCCGTCATTATCCGTTGAAAAAAGAGATTCAAAATCAGGATCTGTCGTATCAATCAGGGCGTCGCTGCTTCCCATAAACTGGTAAGTCTTCTCTGACATTAAAGGCGCCTGTACCTTTTGGTCGACCTTGAAATCAGGACTGTTGGGCTGCTCGCATGCCGTAAGAGTAAGAGCAAAAAATAGAACTGTAATATATAGCGACTTCATAACCGTGTGATCGTTAAATATATAGAATGGTGATTTTGTTGCACCCCTGTTAAACCGGTGGAAACTAATGACATATTTTGTCAAGAATCAACATAAAATTTATTCAAAAGGTATATTTTATTTTCAATAAATACTGAATCCTTATGGGTATATCCTTGCAAAACAGTCTTTTAGGTCACTATACTGGTAAAAATATTAACAATGTATAATCAATCTTATCCGCTCGGGCATTCTCCGCAGATACATCTGACTGATATCGGACATATACGAAACTGAAACAGGCATTCTGGTTGAGAATTATCTCGAATCCAGGATAGGTATGACAACCAACTGAAGCTCAGATTGGAGCGGTGCATACAGCGGCTATTGTAAAATGGAAACAAACGTTAGATCGGATTAATATTCATACAGCTGGTCGCGGGGAAATGGCATCGACCGAAGGAACTTCCCTTTTCAATATTTATTTATTTATTTGGGACCCATGCAGAGCCTCCTGTTTTGCTGGGAAGTGGTTGTGCCACCGACCTTGTTGACCCAGCCCATATTACCTTACAATAATGTATGCATAAATATATGTACCCTGATGGCAGGCAGTATCTAACATCATATGTTACCGAGCTTTTTAGTTGACAGGGTATAAAGCGCTGCGAGATTTGCCCTTCAGCTGCGTTAAAGGGAAATTACCTGCTTAAGGTACAACGGTACGCCTGCGCGGCCATTTCCCCTTTGCCTTGCTGAAGAACAAATTTCCTGGTGAGAAATTCGGGCTAAACGGAAGTATAGCTGCGCCAGAGCGAGGAATTGAGGTTCTGTAAAATCCTCTTATTGGAAGCCGGTTCGCTCCTGTACGCATGAAAGGAAAGCTGAACTGCGTACGGCATCAAAAGAACAACTTCGTCAGGCAAACCAATATAAACTTTGCCTGACAAGTGCTTGAACATACAGCGGAGAGGGAGGGATTCGAACCCTCGGTACCCGTGAGGGCACACTCGCTTTCCAGGCGAGCCCGTTCGACCGCTCCGGCACCTCTCCAAGGAAGTGCGCAAATATAGAGGAATGTGGCAGTTTAATCAAAAGAAATTTCTCTTGATCTCTCCTGGCTGTTAACGATTTACCTGTTAAAAGCCGAATGAAAAGATATGCTCCGTAAAAGCCTTTACCGGTTCCCCGTTGTTCTTTGCCGGCCTGAACTTCCACTTCAAAGCAGCTTCCAGAGTGGCCTCGGTCAATCCATAATTTATGCTGTTTACGATCTCGAAGGAATCACCTTTTTTGTCATATAGCTTAATCCTGGATATTGACGCCTCTTCCACATTGCCTTCCGTATTTACCAGGAAGCTAACCCAAATCTCCGCCTTTATATCCGCCTTTTTGGCTTCTTCAGGCACGGTGGGTTCCACGATACGCACCAGGCTGGGCGATTGCTCCGGGTTGGCGGCCACCTGGTCTCCTTCTCCTCCGGGACCAGTTCCAATTTCCTCGATGGGGTTGGGCAGATTTTGGCGATTCAACTCTTCAACCACAATCGGTTCCTCCTCAATAATCTGATCGTTCGGCACCGGTACCGGCACCTGGGGAGTGGGCGGTGGCGGTGGCGAGCTCCGTTGCGTGGTTATCTGTACATCTTCAATAGCAATGGCGTCGTCAATCGGCTCAAAATCCTGGTAAGTACCGCCGCTCTTTTGCTCAACGGGCCAGAAAAGAAATAACGCTATCATCAACACTTCGGCCACAATGATAGTACCCATAATTTTGATACGGTAGGGCTGACGATGCAGTATGTCTGTTATCTTTTGAAACAATAATATCTCTCCGTTAATACGGTAGTTTATGAGTCTGGATCGCTTCTAAGCGCGTTTAATTCGTTGATCAACCGGGTGTGGACATGTTCTCTCAGATCTTTAACCGTATCAAAATCATTGGGGTTCACCGGCTCCAGCACCGATACCGAGAAACGCTGTTTAAAGTTGAATTTCCATGTTCCCACAGGCATCGCCTGGTATCCCCCTTCCAAAACGAGCGGCTGTATTCTAAAATTATATCGGCGGGCCAGCGTAAAAGCTCCATCTTTAAACTGACCGATCTCGCCCGTTTCAGTGCGCGTCCCCTCCGGAAAGAACATGGCGGGAATACCCGACTGAATCGGCTCTACCAGCTCGTCCAGCAATTTAACGGATTTCAGGCTCTTGCGGTCAATACCTAAATGGCCCGTCATCGTAATAATCCACCCGAGAAAGGGAATCTTGAACAGGCTTTTTTTGGAGACCCATTTCATGGTCCACGGCAGCAGATAGGTTAACGGCATATCCAGGAAACTTTGATGATTGGCAACAAACACGGTCGGTATTCCCGGTTCATAATTTGAAGTGCCTTTAATCGTAATTTTCCAGCCTGGAACCACTTTGAGCAAACAAAACGCAAGTCCCTTTAACATACGATTGGGCAGCTGGCGGTGCCGGTCAAAAGGGAAGGTGAGTATAAACGTGATGGTGACCAGCACAAAAAAAGTGACGAAACACACGGTCCACCAGATCCAGTTAATACCACTCCAAAAAGTGCGCATATCACTGCCGGTTATCTTTTAAGCTCAGAAACGCTTTCCGTATAAAACCGTCATGTTTTTCAAGGAGTTTCCGGGCGCTGTCGGCGGACAGGTCGCCAAGGGCCATAAGCAGCGCAGTTTTGACATGTCCACCGGCCTCTTCCAGCTTTTGGGCGGCCTGGGGGTAGTTCAGGTCAGTAAAATTCATAATGATGCGCTTGGCCCGCTCGCGCAGCTTATTGTTGGTCAACATCAGGTCGACCATCACATTTTCATATACTTTACCCTGGCGTATCATTACACCGGTGGTAATCATGTTGAGAACCATTTTTTGGGCGGTCGCACTTTTCATACGGGTACTGCCCATTATTACTTCAGGACCAACCGGTACGTCAATAAGCAGATCCACCTGCAGGTTAAACTGACCGGGGGGTACGGTAGTCACAAAAATGGTTTTGCATCCCCGATTACGTGCCTCCTTTACCGCCCCGTGCACATACGGGGTGCGCCCGCTGGCCGCCAGTCCACAAAGGATATCAGGCGGATCCAGTTCGATCTGCTCCACCGCCTCGGCGCCGTTGGATTCATAATCCTCGGCCCCCTCCTGTGCCACAAACATCGCCTCCCGGCCACCTGCGATCAGCCCCACGACCTGTTCGGGATCTGAACCAAATGTGGGTGGACATTCTGCGGCATCGAGCACGCCCAGCCGTCCGCTGGTGCCGGCTCCCGCGTAGATCAACCGCCCCCCTTCCTGTAGCGATTCTTTAACCATTTCAATCGCCTCGGCAATACGATCCAGCTTTTTTTCCACCTGGAAAGCTACCTTTTTGTCCTCCTCATTGATAAGCCGGGCAATTTCATGCGCATCAGCCAGGTCGATGCCGCGGGTGGCGGGATTCCGCTGTTCGGTATCAAGCTTTTTGAGCTGGTCGAAAAGATCCTGGTTCTTCTGTGACAAAACAGGGTATTTTGGAGTTCGAGATTATGAGCGGAGACAATAACAATCAGCGTTGACCCGGAACGGACCTGGAGCAAATCTAACTATTCTGAACCATTTTTGTTGCCAATCCATCCCAGGTGGGTGTGCTTGAAGGAGTCAGCATGTTTAAGTCCGTATCCCAGCATGCGATCCATCGAGGAGTGGGCAAACAGGATAATGCCGATCATCTGCGTGGTCGAATCAATAAGATAGTAGCCCACCAGGTATATCAAAACCGCGATCCCCCGGTGATGAAAGAGATTGTAGATGAAAGCCCCGACTTTAGTTCCCGCCCCATAGCCGATCATCGAAATATCCGGTACAAGGATGAGCAGCAAAAACCACCACCAGGGATAGCCCGTGGTAGAGAAAAGGACGATTGAGAGCAGCAGCATGCCGAGTTCTTCCAGGCGAACCAGTGTTTTCATGTTATCGGTACTTTGTATTTCGAAAAAGCGATTGATTAAAACGCTTCCCCTCGGTTGCAAACAAATGAATTTAATAACGCCGGGAGTCTGCCCGACAGACCAGCAGTCGATACCGGGGCGAACACAGCGCAGCTGCTAAGCGAACACCCTCGCTACATATTCCGGCGTTTTTGCCACCAGTGAGAATTAGAGTTACGGGCAGGCTTCATCTCTTCATTTTCCTTCACACCGCCGTTTTCTCCACTCCGGGCACGTTTGAGCAATGTCGCCGCAATCGATTGTAAATCACGATTACTCTGATGCAGTTTGTCCGGTTTAAAATGATCGGGTACAAAGTGCGTGTCATACTCCGCGTTCCGGAACGCTTCATGCCTCAGCACATAACGACAAAAGGGGATGGTGGTGCGGCATCCCGCAATCTCATATTCCTCGAGCGCCCGCAACATCCGCCGTATCGCCTCATCGCGATCTTTACCATGGCTGCACAGCTTTGAGATCATCGGGTCGTAATTGATCGTTACCTCTTGTCCCTCCTCCACCCCGGCATCCACCCGGATTCCGTGGCCCGACGGGATGCGGTGTTTCGTCAGCCGGCCGGTGCTGGGCAAAAAGTTGTCGCACGGATCTTCTGCATAAATCCGGCATTCGATGGCATGTCCCTGTTGTGTAATATCTTCCTGTTTAATCGGCAGCGTTTCGCCCTCCGCCACCCGTATCTGCAACTCTACCAGGTCCAGACCCGTCGTCAGTTCGGTTACCGGATGTTCAACCTGCAGCCGCGTATTCATCTCAAGGAAGTAGAAATTGCGATCCCTGTCGACCAGGAACTCGATCGTTCCCGCCCCCACGTAGTCGCAGGCACGGGCCGCAGCTATGGCCGCCTCGGCCATTTCCGCTCTCAATTCGGGCGTAAGGATAGCACAGGGCGCCTCCTCAATCACCTTTTGATGCCGGCGTTGAATCGAACATTCGCGGTCATACACGTGCAGCACATTCCCCTGCTCGTCCGCAATAATCTGGAACTCTACGTGCCGGGGCTCCACCAGGTATTTCTCGATATAGACGCGATCATCCCCGAAGGCGTTTCGCGCTTCCGAACGCGCGGCCTTAATTCCGGACCGAAAGCCGCTTTTTTCACGAATAATGCGCATTCCTTTGCCACCGCCGCCTGCCGCTGCTTTTACCAGCACAGGGTACCCGATCTCTTCAGCGATCTTTTCAGCTTCTTCGGGATCCCTGAGCGCCTCCTTTGTCCCTGGTGGATATGGCACCTCCGCCCTGCTCATCAGCTCGCGGGCTGCCATTTTATCTCCCATCAGCCGGATGGAGTCGGCACCGGGACCGATAAAAATGAGATTCTCCTTTCGGCACCGTTCTGCAAAATCCCCGTTTTCACTGAGGAACCCGTATCCCGGGTGAATGGCATCGGCTCCCGTCTGCCGGGCGGCATCGATAATCTTGTCGAACACCAGGTAGCTTTCCGAAGAGGCGGCGGGACCGATATGCACCGATTCGTCGGCGTGCAGGACATGAGGAGTGTTGGCGTCCGGGTCGGAATAGACGGCAACGGTCTCGATACCCATATCCCGACAGGTGCGTATCACGCGAAGGGCAATTTCCCCGCGATTGGCAACCAGTACTTTTTTAATTTTGGTCATATCCCTCTATACGATGTGGATTTTAAACATCTGCTTCCATATTTCCCACTCCTTCTCCTCGTCCGTCTGCATCTGCCAGACATCCAGCTCGTGCTCCATCATTTTAGTCTTGAAAATTTCATCAAGCCTGTATGCCAGCTCTTTTCTCGGGTCGTTGACATAACTGACCAGCCGGAAGTCGACCTGCCGCACCTGTTCCAGCAGTTTCTCATTGTTCAGGTTGGGGACATAATCTACCGGGTTATTGTAGTAGATATTTTCATCATAGTAATCGTCCATGAATGGTGTGATGTCGTAGACTCCGCTAATGCCGATCGCCTTGCCGAAACTTTTCGGGTGTTTAAGGCCCAGGTTGATGGCGTGATACCCTCCCATGTCGACCCCGGCTATAATCAGGAAATCGATAGCACTTTTTTCCTCAATTTTCGGAACGACCTCCTCAATAATGTAGGATTCATACTGGATCTGGCGGATAATCCGTTGTGCCGGTGAAATACTGGTGTTGAAAAAGCTCTCCTCGTCGGCAGATTCAATACAAAACAGCTGGTTGTACCCGTTCTCCAGCTGGAAGGAGATCGCTTCCACCATCCCCTTCTCTTCCCACTGTTTCGCTCCCTTGCCGCGGGTCGGAATCGCAAGAACGGGAGTCCCCGCCTCGCCATAGGTGCGCAGTTCCATATTTTTACCTAAACTCGGACTCCGCCATTTCTCAACTTGTTTCTCCATGTAACAGGCCTTTCTCTTGTTTGGAATTTAAAATCAATATAAAAGATCGAAATCTAATGTGTAAGGACTATTATCAGGAAGAAAAATATTTCATCCGGTAGAGCACGCGAGGCAGGATGGTTATTTTTTCGGTTGCATTCAGGTAGGCTCGTTTTTCAAACACGTTGTAGCCGTTCTCCTCAATTTTATCGAGGATGCGACCGTAATTGAAACTCGCAAGATACACCGGCAGGCGGCTGTCTTTTTCCAGCATTTCGATGCCCCTGTCTGTACTTCGGTAGTAGTTGCGTGTTCGCTCAATCTGGAACTGCATCAACTCGATGAATGCGTCGGTCCGGCGGTGGGAAAACATGTCTTTTTCCGTTACCCCAAACCGGTCGAGCTCCTCCTTTGGCAGGTAAATCCGATTTTTCTCCAGATCTTCGCCCACATCCCGCAAAATGTTGGTAAGCTGCATGGCGATACCGAGATCGATGGCGTGCTGCAGGGCCTGTTCATCACTGTAACCGAACACCTCGCTGGTCATCAGTCCCACAGTCGAAGCCACTTTGTAGGAATAATCCCAGAGCTCCTCAAACGTTTCATAACGATTTTTATACAGGTCCATGCAGACGCCTTCCATCAGTTCAAAGGGCAGTTCCACCGGAATCTGGTAGCTGCGAAGCACGTCGGAAAATGCCAGCAGTATCGGGTCGTCAAACCGCTTGCCGTTGTAGGTCTCTTCCAGTTTCTGTTTCCACCGGTCTATTCTGTTGCGGATATCCGGATATGTAACCTTTTCCCGGTCAATCAGGTCCTCGGCTTCATCCACCAGATCGTCCACATACCGGCAGAGAGCGTATATCGCAAATATTCCGCGCTGTTTCTTGTTGGGCAGGAATCGCGTAGCCATGTAAAACGTCTTGGCGTGCTGGCGGGTCATCTCGCGACAGCGGATATAGGCCTCTTGCAGCTGCTCGTTCTCCACTTCCTCCACCACCGAACGGTGCAGGGAGGTCCGCTCATACAGCGGGCGAATCAAATTATAAGGTATCCGGAAAAGATCAGTCATTTTGCCTTTATCTTGCTTTATAGCCTACCATACAAATGTTGCAACCGCCGCTAATAGTTCCCATCGTACATGCCGACCGATAAATTATTGCGCGGAAATAAGAATTGGATTTCAGATTAAGCAGATATTTTTTGATTTTCCTTCAGGTTAAATTTTGTCAATACAATCATATCAAGTTACATGGATCGAGATGAAGCGTTGAAACACTGTATTACTCAAACCAGTGTACCGGGGCTGCCCGCTCCCTACCGCGGGAAGGTGCGCGAGGTGTATGAACTGGATCGCGACACCCTTGGCATTGTGGTGAGCGATCGCATTTCTGCCTTCGATCATATTATGCGGCAGGCCATACCGTACAAGGGACAGATCCTGAACCAGCTGTCGGCATTCGGTTTTGAAAAAGTAGATGACCTGGTGGATACGCACGTGCTGGATGTGCCGCACGCCAACGTCACAATTGCCAAAAAATGCGACCCGGTTCCGGTAGAAGTGGTGATCCGGGCCTGCCTCACGGGACATGCCTGGCGGGTCTACAACGCCGGGGAACGCCGGCTCTGTGGGGTTTCGCTGCCCGAGGGCATGGCAGAAAATCAGCGATTCAAAGAACCGATCCTGACGCCCGCCACCAAGGCCGAAGAGGGACACGATGAGGATATATCGGAACAGGAGATTCTGGAGCAGGAAATTGTTGAGGAGCATGTTTGGCGGGAAATCCGCGAAAAAGCGTTCCGTGTTTTTGAACGAGGGCAACAGGTGGCGGCCGAGCAGGGGCTGATTCTTGTAGATACCAAGTATGAATTCGGGCTGCACAACGGCCAGGTTACTTTGATCGATGAAGTTCATACGGCCGATTCCTCCCGCTACTTTTATGCGGATGAGTATGAACAGCGCCTGAAAGCGGGTAAACCTCAAAAACAGCTTTCCAAGGAGTTCCTGCGGGAATGGCTGATGGAGCATGATTTCCAGGGCCTTGAAGGACAAACACTGCCCGATCTTCCCGACGACTTCCGGTGGGAGGTGTTTGAACGATATGCTGAGCTCTTTGAACAGCTAACCGGCCGGCAGTTCGAACCGACACCGGTAAGAAACTTTGACGACACGCTGAAAGCCATTTTTACGGAGTATAACTGATCGATGGCAGACTGCCTGTTTCGCCCCCGGACATTTGCCTTGACTTTCCGGGATGCCGAATCTTACTTCTGCCGGGAATAACACTGCTTGCAGGGACACAGCTTCCGCAGGGTCTCCCACTGGTACATACCGTCGCTGTGGCCGTCACTCCAGAATATTCGCACGGCGTGATTTCCCACCTGGCGGATATTCTCTACCGTTACCTTTCGCGGGGGATCTACAAAAAAGTACGACATCTCAAAATTTCCCATCTCCCCGTGACCTCCCCTGCACTTTACACAGGGACAATTTTTGCGCAACCCGTACAACGGGTAGCGGGAAAGGTGCCCGTCAGCCCATTGTATTTCCACTTCCTGTTCTGAATTTCGTACTTCAACCTCTTTCGGCTGATATTTCTGATCCATGTATCTCAAAATTTTGATTGAAAAGCTCCATAAATGGAGCTTGAATGATAACCATTCAAAAAGTAATTTTTCAGCAACATTTTAAGTAAATTATTCAATGATATTACTCGTAACAACGCTTACCGCCGTATTGCTGATCTCCGGCTGGTTCGGGTATCGCCAGTACCTGCGGCTTGAACACCTGAATCAACAGAACCTTTCCCGGGCTATGCTCGGTGCCGTACTCGTATTTACTCTCCTTTTTCTGGCGCACTGGATCGGCATTTTCCCTGAATCCGCGGCATCACATATAACAATGGCACTGTATACACTGGCAACGGGATTTTTCATCGGAAATGGGACAAAGCTCATCGTGAAGAAAAACCGAGCAGGCGCGATAGAGTATATGCAGCGATCATTCTGGATTGATGTCGCCCCAAACCTCATCGCTACCCTGCTGGTGGCATATGGCATTTACCGCACCGGTATCCTGACACTTGGCCCCTTCACCGGCATCGGCGTTACGTCAGGAATGTCTCTGATCGGCTTCGGCTTTTTTGGATGGACCGTTCGGATTGTTCCCGAATTTCGTTCAAAAGGAATCCTTATCCTGGATCAATTTATCGAATGGAAACTGGTGCTGGCTTTTGAGTGGTTCTCAGAAGAGGTAATTACCATCGACTATATGACAGAAGACGGGAAAATTTGTGAATTTAATACTTCCATCCCACCGGAAGACCGGATACTGGTTGAGCGGCTGTTGGGCAGGCGCATACGAGAACATGAAGAAGAGCGCAAAAAAGTGCTTGGCGAAACGGGTTAATATTCGGGAAATTTGCTACCTTATACCGATTAGTAATGGTTAATGTGTGGAATCGGGAGCGCGAACTTTCGCATTTATGCTCTATGACCTTCCATTTTCTATTTAAAATACACTGCTCCCTTGATTAGAAATTCAGCGGTAGCAACGTTAGTATATTCAAACACCAATGCCAACCGGAACACTGTATGCCCTCGTTCGATATTGTAAATAAAATTGATGTTCAGGAGATCGACAACGCTGTCAACAATACACTTAAAGAGGTAAATGGACGCTACGATTTCCGGGGTCTCCACACCGAAGTCATTTTTAATAAGAAAGATCATTCCATTCGCCTGGTAGCCGACGACAATATGAAGATGAATGCCGTCAAGGAGATGCTCACCCGAAATGCCATCAAGCGTGGCATAAGTCCTAAAGTGCTGCAGTTTTCCCCGCTTGAGGGTACTTCAAAAGGCCACCTTAAGATGGAGATTCCGATCCGGGAGGGAATCGACCGGGATACCGCAAAAACCATTGTAAAAGCGATCAAAAGCCTTAACCTGAAAGTTCAGCCTGCCATACAGGACGACCAAATACGCGTGAGCGGGAAAAAGATTGACGACCTGCAGGCTGTAATCAGGCACTTGAAAGGCCTGGACCTCGATGTTCCGCTGCAGTTTACAAATATGAAATAGTTTCCTGTGAACTGGCGGACAGAGCGCCTGTTTCTGTTTCCCGGTCAAGCTAATGATCCTGGTCTGCACCAGTACTTACGGCACGATGCTCTACCATCAGGCACCGCTCCTCAATATACTGTAGTCCGGCGGATGCCGCCTTCTGTTTTGCCTCCCCGGACGAGACGCCGAGCTGGGTCCACACCACCGGCTTGTGCCCGGTCTGCTGTACCCGATCAATTACGGTATCTACCATTTCTGCTGTGTATGCTGAATTCCGAAAAATATCCACCACATCAATTCGCTGCTCTTTCGGAATATCTGTCAGCTTCGGGTAGCATTTTTCTCCGAGCACCTCTTCATACTCGGGATTTACGGGAATAATCTGATACCCCTGATCCTTAAGATACCGGGCTATATGATGGCTGGTGCGGTATGGGTCTGTCGAACACCCGATGATGGCGATCGTTTCCGCACTATTAAGTATATCTGCTATTGAGCGTTCCATAGATCAAGTTATGTGAATAGTATCGTTCCTGGCTGAAGATACAGATCCAACAGGCATTCTAGCCAAATTAATTTGCCAGTTGTCTCAATATTTCAATTTATTACGGGTCGGTTGTTATCCCGAATTATGCAACGAGAAATTTATTTTTCCATATGATAGAAAAGGTAAAGGCGGCATACGAACGTCATCAAAAATACCTGCCGGTACTGTTTTTTATCGGTGGATTTATCTGGGATTCCCTGACCCTCGGCCGCGTGGACAGTCTTTACAGCAATATTGTGCTGTGCACCTATCTTACAGCTCTAACCGTATGTCTTTATCTTTTCAACCTGGCGGATGATGGCACCTGGAAAGGAACGTTCCTGGAGCAGTATGAAAGATACCTTCCGCTGGCGATCCAGTTTTTTCTCGGGGGGTTGTGCAGTGCCTACGTCATCTTTTATTCCCGCAGCGTGTCCCTGACCAAGACGATGGCTTTTTTTGTCATTCTGGTTATCCTGTTTCTGGCCAACGAGTCGCTCAAACACCGTATCTCGAACAAATATCTCCAGTTTGGAGCCTATTTTTTTGTCAATTTCACATTTCTGACCTTCTTTTTGCCGATGGTCCTGAACGAGATGAACACGTTTGTATTTCTCGTTTCTGGAGCAACCAGCCTCGGGTTTACCCTATTTTTCATTCTTTACATCTACATTCGAAGTCCCTCTACCCGGAGAGACATTAACGGTTTCAAAATTACGGGTCTTATTATCGGCCTCTATCTGCTCATCAACAGCTTTTATTTTCTCAACCTTATCCCTCCTGTTCCACTTGCACTCGAACAGGGGATTGTAGCCCGGCACGTGGAGAAAGAGGAAAATCGCTTCACGGTTACCTACCAGCCCAACACGAAATACTATGTCTTCTGGAGACCCTATGCGCCAGAAATTTATTTGCGGCAGGGAGACAGCCTCTTCGTATACACCTCAATATTTGCCCCGGCCGACCTTCAGAAATCGGTGTATCACCGCTGGCGCTGGTACAGTCCCCATACCGAGAGCTGGGAAGTAACCGATGAAATCGGGTATGAAATTACCGGGGGACGTTCCGGCGGTTACCGGGGATATACCTACAAGGAGCAGCTGAGTCCCGGAAGGTGGAAGGTGGAAGTGGTTACCGACGAAGGCCAGGTGCTGGGAAGTATCGATTTCAGGCTGCACAAGGATTCTACTCAACACCAGGCCGAGCTTGTCCGGGAAACCTACTAACCTCACGATAATTTGTGTAAAGATCATGTACCCTGATGGCAGGCAGTATCTAACATCATATGTTACCGACCTTTTAAATTTGACAGGATGTAAGGCGCTGGGAAATTTGCCCTTCAGCTGCGTTAAAGGGGAAATCACCTGATCAACGTACAACGGTACGCCTGTGCGGCCATTTTCCCTTTGCCTTGCTGAAGAACAAATTCCCTGGTGAAAAATCCAGGTTAAACAGGATACACTGAATCCCTGATTCCAATTGTAGTTGTTAATTGTGGCAAAGCCCCTTGCTATGCATAGCTCCACAAAAATTAATTGGCTTTAAAAATAAGTATTCTGAAGGATAATGGTTATATTATCGATTGAATTTTAGATAACTGTAAAAAAAGAAAGGTACATTTTGTCCAAAGTTAAAGAAGGAGACAAAGTCAAAGTTCATTATACCGGTACTCTCGAAGATGGTACGGTATTCGACTCCTCCCGCGAACGGGAGCCACTGGAATTTACTCTTGGCGAAGGTCAACTGATTCCGGGTTTCGAAAAAGCTGTTATTGGAATGGCAGAAGGGGATTCCACCTCCGTCGATATTCCATCTGACGAAGCGTATGGTGAACGTCGTGATGATCTGGAAATCGAAGTAACCAAAGAAGAGCTTCCTGATGAAGTTGATCCCGAAGTGGGCATTCAGCTGCAGGTCAAGCAGAATGAAAACGGGCGCAGTATACCCGTGACCATTACCAAGGTCGAGGAAAACCAAGTTACACTGGATGCCAACCATCCACTGGCTGGTAAAGATCTTAAGTTTGACATCGAGCTGGTAGAAATTAGCTCATAATTTTTCGAGGGGGGAGGAATTTATTTCTTCCCCTTTTTACTTTTCTTTCATCAAGCTGCTCTTTACCGTTCAGATACCTGACGGTGGCTGCATTCCCCCAACCTTTTTTGTAACCCCGCACAGTACTACAGCCTGAGATCCTCCTGCTGGATAGATCCAAAATCAATATGGCCCTCCTGTTTTTATTCCAATTAAAGCCTGCCAACAGTCTCCCGTTCAGAGATGGTTTAAAAAACATGGTGACCAGACCGCGATTGAGTACAAAATTAGCCCGCACGTATCACAGGTTCACTTCGCAAAAAAGAAAAGGAGTTGCATCCGCCGGATGCAACTCCTTTTTTAAAACGGCCGCCAATCTATCGAATGTTCTCTTTTACTTTACTGATTCTGACTACTTTCCCGGGATCATTTAGTACAACGTAAATAGCTCCGTCAGGCCCGGTAACTGCCTCCCGAACCCGGCCGTGATCCTTCAGGATAACCTGGTCATGTATCACCCGGTCATTCTTTACATTCAGAAGACGAACCTCCTCGTAGGCCAGTGCCCCGACGAGCAGCCGGTTTTTCCACAGCGGAAACATCTCTTTATCATAAAAAGCGATACCTGAAACTGCGATCGACGGTCGCCAGTAGTAGGCAGGCTGTTTCAACCCCTCTTTGGCCCGTTCCCTAGTCATAATACGGCCGTCGTAATGAATGCCGTAGGTAATGACCGGCCAGCCATAGTTGCTGCCGGCACGCAGCAGGTTTACCTCGTCACCGCCACGGGGTCCGTGCTCAGCATCCCATATACGGTCTGTTTCCGGATGGATCGCCAGCCCCTGGGGATTGCGGTGACCATAGGTATAGATCGACGGCAGGGCTCCTTCGTGGTTTACAAACGGATTGTCATCCGGGATGCTGCCGTCTGGATGGATTCGGTGCACTTTGCCGTTCGGCAGCGACAGGTTTTGCGCATTCGGGCGTTGACCGCGGTCACCTATGGAAAAATAGAGATACCCTTCTTCGTCGAACACGATGCGGCTGCCGTAGTGATGTCGCGTGCTGACGTACGTCTCGTGCGGAGCCTCAAAAAGTACCTGCTGGTCTATCCACCTGTTATTATTGATTCGGCCCCTGACTACGCGGGTCATTGCCAGGGTGTCCCCTTCCTCCGATGTTATGGCGTGGCTGTACGAGAGGTATATCCACCCGTTTTCGGTAAAGTCCGGATCTGCTGTTACATCAAGCAGCCCCCCCTGTCCCTCGTGCAGAACCTCAGGGGTGCCGGAAACCGGCTCGTCAATCAGCGTACCGTTGATAACCAGCCGGAGCCGCCCGGGCCGTTCGGTAATAACCGAAAGCCGCTCATTGATAAAATCAATAGCCCAGGGGATCTCGAGACTGTCGGCATAGGTCTCGACTCTGATATCGTAATCAAGGGTTTGGAGGGTATCAGATACGGCATCAGCGGCTACCGGCTCCCCGGACTCTACTTCCCGGATAAAATCGATAACGCTGTTGATCTCCTCATCACTGAGCGAACTTCCGAAAGCGGGCATTCCCTGCTCCACAATTCCCTCTTTAATATTGTTCAGGAGGTCGCTCCTGGTGTCGCCGTACTTCCATTCTCCATCCACCAAGCTGGAGCCACTACCCCCCTGCAATTCCGCTCCATGGCAGGAGGCGCACATATTCTGATATATTTGCTGTCCGGAATCTTGTGCCCATCCCTGGGAGAACATCAGAAAGGAGCATATAAAAGTAGCCAAAAGAAAACGATCACCACACGTAAATAGATTCATAGTACCCATTACCATTCTTGGATATTTAATATTTATAGTTCTGGTCGCTGTTAAATTGTTGTACCATCTGCTTAAATAATTCTGGAAACTAATGAAATAAGGCAAACTTTAAAATTCGATATTGGTTAAGCGATTTAACGCTTTCGCCGGCAACGGCCAACGTCTGCCCCTGTCTGTGCGGGCATCCAAAGTACGATGTCGAACCGTGAATATGACGGGAAACCCCTTCCGAAAAAATTCTCCCAAAAACATACCGGTCAAATCAACAGTTAGTCATTTAAGATTACTGTTCGCAAAAAACAGCCTCTTTTTTTTAATTTTCTTCACATATTCCTGTTACATACGTACTATTAGTAGCAAGGGTATGCTGGTATCATCACTTTTTGAAATAAAAACGAGTTATTATGGGCAGGAAAATAACGCAAATTATCGAGGATCAAATCAATGCCTGGAGACATCAAAACAGGAAAACCCGGCAACGGCCTCAAAAAAAATTTTACCCGATTATAACCGTGTCACGAGAGTTTGGGGCGCTCGGGGCGGCATTGGCAAATATTATGGGAGAACGGCTTGGCTTCAAAGTCTGGGACAACGAGCTGCTGTATGCTATTTCGGACGAGCTGGGTAGTAACGAAAAGTTCCTTGAATCGGTGGATGAACGCCGTCGAAAACTTGTCGAAGACAACCTCCTGGGCTTGATGAAAGACAAAAATACCAATACCAATTACCTGCTCTCTCTCAACCGGGTTGTAAAAGCAATTGAAGAAGTGGGAGAAAGCATTGTTGTGGGCCGGGGAGCTGCATATATCTGCCAAAACGAATTATCTTTTCATCTTCGCGTGGTCTCCCCCCTGGCCAAAAGAATTGAGGGGTATGCCAGCCGGGAGAATATCTCGAAACAACAGGCGGAAAAGATCATTCAAGAAAAAGATGCCGAACGCGACGAGTTCGTTAAATTCAGCTTTAACAGGGATGTCAACACCGCATCCGATTATGACCTGGTAATCAATTCGGGAACCTTTGAGCTGGAAGAGATGGCCGATATCGCTCTGCGGGCGTACAGTACAAAAATTGGCGAACCGGTAACCTCGTAGCATGCTGGCATTGTACTACAGCATACGATACATGGCGTAGAGTTTCAGCCAGACCATCCATCGCAAAATTTGTCGATATCCAACCTTTTTTTAACGCATATTCATAAACAGTGCATAGTTAGTGAATTTCCGTTACCTTCATTCCGAAGGATTAAAAAGAGTGTTAACAAGATAGATCATGATCATGGACCGCGTACGGTTTGGAATACTGAGTACGGCAAAAATCGGGATTGAAAAAGTGATTCCTGCCATGCAGCAGGGGCATCTTTGCGAGGTAACCGCCATCTGCTCGCGCACCCCTGACCGAGCAGAAAAAGTGGCTGAACAGCTTGACATTCCAACGGCATACGGTTCCTACGAGGAGCTCCTATCCGATCCAACTGTTGACGCAATCTATAATCCCCTGCCCAATCACCTGCATGTTCCATGGACTCTCAAAGCCCTGGAGGCGGGCAAGCACACCCTCTGCGAAAAACCGATCGGTCTCTCTGCCGATGAAGCCCAACAGCTGGCCGACCAAAGCGCCTCCTACCGGGATCTGAAACTCATGGAAGCGTTTATGTATCGATTTCACCCGCAGTGGGAAAAGGCAAAGGCCCTGGTGGATCAAGGTGATATCGGGGAGCTGCGGACGATCAATTCTGTTTTTTCCTACTTCAACGACGATCCCGAAAATATTCGAAACAAGCCGGAGATGGGCGGCGGCGGTCTGATGGATATCGGCTGTTACTGTATCTCACTTGCCCGCTTTCTCTTTGACGATGAGCCTGAGGCCATATGCGGCAGCGTGGAATTTGATCCCGTAATGGGAATCGACCGGCTGGCCTCCGGCGTCCTCCGATTTGCTCGCGGCACATCCACGTTCACCTGTTCTACGCAGCTTGTACCCGACCAGGGAGTGACTATATACGGAACGGAGGGTAAAATTGAGATCGAAATACCATTTAACGCCCCACCGGACGTGCCCACCCGAATCTGGCTCACCCGGGACGGCCGCACCGAAGAGATCCGGTTCGAGGTTTGCAACCAGTATACCCTGCAGGGCGACGCATTTTCCCGGTCCATCCTGGAAAACACGGAAGTGCCCACTCCCCTTACCGATGCCGTCAATAACATGAAAGCGATAGAAGCAGTTTTTAAAAGCGCCGAGACCGGCACATGGATTGAACCCTGACTGAATGCTCTGCTCGATTCAAACCTTGCTAAACTGAATATTAATACAACTACTCGTCCTGTTATCTTGGATCACAACCACCAGACAAGACAAAAACTTACCAAACAAACCGTCAGCGGACAGGCGGTATTGTCCCGCTTTTTTGAAGAAATTTTAGAGGAACAACCAGAAACGGTCCGAACTATTGAGCTGACCTATTTTGCGCTGACTGTCACCACCATTTTTTACCTGCAGTATGGTGAGCAAGATAACAAAAAGGCGCTGATCGACGAGGTAATTACAGCTGTTTTGCGGAAGGAAACAGGTCGATCAGCTACCAATCCCGATCTGAATATTGAGACGGCACACCAGGAATTTAAAAATCGGCTTTCGAAATACAGTGCGCTCATCACCCAACTGTTGCAGGACGACCGTGACCACAACCCGATTGCAGAATTAGTAATCAAATTCTATGAGTCGGCCACCCAAAAATCGGCAGCGGATAAAACCTTTAGTACCGGGAAAGCGGGAACAGTACTCTCTAAATATATCATCGACAACATCAAGTATGTCCAGAGAGAGTTTCGCACACCCTCCCCGAACCAGGGCTAACAACTGCAGTTCCCTGTTGCGTCCCGCTTGTAAACCACGCTTCCAATGTATTACTTTTGCTTCTGTTCACACTGGAATTTTAGTTTGAATCCCTAAAATGACCCTAGTTTTATGGAAAAACTCAACAGAGTGCGAGGCGCAATAAAAGATTATATTATGGAAAATGGGCGGGAATATGAGCGGCTTCTGTTTTCCAGATCATTTTATAACCAGCTGAAAGAGGAAGCTACCGAAGATGCCATCGATTTCCCCCGGATGGAGATAAAAAGCGAAGTGAATTACGATTTTAAACTGCTGCCCTAAAAACGTCTTTCTCATCCATACTATGGGTAACGATCGCTATACACAACCGGACTGGTCGCGCTCTGCCCTGCTGACCATCGACATGCAGGAAGACTTTACCCGGCCGGACGCTCCCGCCTACATCCACGGCACGGAAGAAATGCTAGAAAATTTGCAGGATTTACTCTCATATTTTCGCCATAAAAAGCGACCTGTATTCCATATTGTCCGCCTGTACCGGCGGGATGGCTCTAATGTGGATCTATGTCGTCGGGCTTCGGTTGAGCAGGGGAATCAGGTGGTGGCTCCCGGTACCCCCGGTGCCGAGCTCGTTCACGAGCTAAAACCCGATACCGGCATATCACTCGATCACAATCTTCTTATGAGCGGTGCACCCCAGCCATTCTCATCCACGGAATGGGCCCTTTTCAAGCCCCGCTGGGGCGCATTTTACCAAACCAGGCTGCAACAGATGCTGCAGAAGCAGCAGGTCAACACGGTGGTGATTGCCGGATGCAATTTCCCGAACTGCCCACGTACCACGATCTATGAGGCCAGCGAACGCGATTTTAAAACAGTTTTGATACAGGATGCTACTTCAGGAGTCTACAAAAAGGGAATCGAAGAGCTGAAAAAAATTGGCGTATCTGTTATTAAAACTGAGGAGTTGGTATAAAAGAAAACCCCCGGGAGATATAAATCCCTCGAGGGTTGAGATTGATAAAATAGCGAGCCTCTTTATTTAATCTCCCATGTTTCCGGTCCGTGGAGCAGCGCATCCAGGTCGCCCTTTCCTTTGCGTTCAACGGTCTCTTCCACCTGCAGGTTTACGCCGTCATCGTATGTGGGGCGATCAACGGCATAAAGCACCCCAAACGGACGCGGCAGGTGTGTTTCGCCGGGTGCCGGCGCATCAAAAAACTGGGAAAGCAGGTAGGCTTTTGTCTTGTCTGTCTCGTCATGAACCCAGAGATCATCCTTGCTGTATCCATCTTCTTCCAGCGAAACCACTTCCGGCTTCAGGCCGTCGAGGCGAATGCCCCTGTCGTCATCCTTTCCAAACACGAGTGGTTCTCCATCTTCGAGGTAGATCGCCTCCCGGGGTCGTGTTTTACGGTCGGTAAACAATTCAAAAGCGCCGTCGTTAAAGACAATGCAGTTCTGGTATATCTCCAGCATGGAAGTGCCTTTATGCTGGTGGGAACGCTTCAACATTTTTTGCATGTGGCGGGGATCCCGGTCCATCGTCCGGGCAACAAATGTGCCGTCAGCCCCCATGCTGAGCGAAAGCGGGTTGAAGGGATGATCAATCGAACCGAACGGGGTCGATTTGGTCGAGGAACCCTCCGGGGAGGTCGGCGAATACTGCCCTTTGGTGAGCCCGTAGATCTGGTTGTTAAACAGGAGCAGATTGACATCCACATTGCGGCGCAGGATCTGGACAAAGTGGTTGGCTCCGATCGAAAGCGAGTCGCCGTCGCCTGTAATGATCCACACGCTGAGATCAGGGCGCATCACTTTTAGCCCTGTAGAAATAGCCGGGGCACGACCATGAATGGAGTGCATTCCGAACGTATCCATGTAGTATGGAAAACGCGCTGCACAGCCGATACCGGAGATAAAAACAATATCTTCTTTGGCCACCCCGATATCAGGCATCGTCTTTTGAACCTGTTTGAGAATAGTGTAATCGCCACAGCCGGGACACCAGCGCACATCCTGGTCTGAAGAGAAATCGCTGCTGGAATACTCCGGCAGATCCCCGTTACCGTTGGTTACTTGTTCAAGGTGTTCAGTTATTTTGGTTTGGATAGCCATGGTTAAAAAATGAGGTGTTCAGTATTCAAAATATGGTATAGCTAATTTACGCAGGGTATCAGACCGACGCCTTAATCTCGTTTTTGAGCTCTTCAACGCCAAAGGGGCGCCCCTTGATCTTGTTGATGCCTGTCGCCTTTATCTGGAATTTATCCCGGATCAGGCGTACCAGCTGACCGTTGTTTATTTCCGGTACCAGTACATTGTCGTACCCGTTCAAAAGCTCCTCGAGATTCCGGGGAAATGGCGAGATATACTGCAGGTGGATATGAGAAATGTCCATCCCCTCCTCTCGCAGCTCATGAACAGCCGTTCGTATGGACCCGTAGGTTGATCCCCAGCCCAGCACGACTGTCTCCCCGTTTTCGATCCCGTTGTCTATCTCCTGCAGGGGAATAAATTCCGCGATTTTATCAAGCTTGGCCTGGCGCTGCCTGACCATCTTTTCGTGGTTTTCGGGATCGTACGAAACGTCACCGGTTTCATCCTCCTTCTCAAGACCTCCCACGCGGTGTTCCAGCCCTTTGGTACCCGGAATGGACCATGAACGGACATAGCGATCGTCACGCACATATGGCAGAAATTTCTCCCCGTCACCGTTGGTACGCGCGGGTTCAAACTGCACGTCTATATTCTTCAGATCTCTGGTCTGGGGAAATTTCCACGGTTCCGAACCATTGGCCAGGTACCCGTCCGAGAGGAACATCACCGGGATCATATGCTCAAGGGCGATACGACAGGCTTCAAAGACCATATTGAAACAATCGGCCGGCGATTTTGGAGCAACGATCGCCGCCGGGCTTTCCCCGTTCCGGCCATACATCGCCTGCATCAGGTCAGCCTGCTCCGTTTTGGTGGGCATACCGGTAGACGGGCCGGCTCGCTGAATATTGAGTACCACCAGCGGCAGCTCTAGCATGACAGCCAGTCCAATTGCTTCTCCTTTAAGAGCGATGCCGGGACCCGACGAGCTGGTAACGCCGAGACTGCCGCCAAACGCTGCCCCGATGGCCGAGGATACCGCCGCAATTTCATCTTCTGCCTGGAATGTATAGATACCAAAGTTTTTCTGTTTTGAAAGCCCGTGAAGAATATCGGAGGCCGGGGTGATCGGGTAGGAACCGAAAAAGAGCGGAAGCTCGCTTTGGTGCGCCGCCGACACAAGCCCCAGGACCGTGGCATCGGTACCCGTTATATTGCGATAAGTCCCCGGTTCCAGCGAGGCTTCCTTCACTGAATACCGTGAGCTGAATACCTCGGTGGTTTCCCCGTAGTGGTATCCCTCCTTGAGCACCTTAATGTTGGCATTCGCAATTTCCGGCTTATCCTTGAATTTCTGTTCCAGGAACGTAATCGTCGACTGCAGCGGCCGGCTGTACATCCAGTACAGGAGTCCCAGTACAAACATGTTTTTACAACGCTCAATCTCCTTGTATCCCAGCTCGCTGTCGGAGAGGCTCTCCTTGGTAAGCTTGGTGACATCGACCTCCAGCACGTTATATTCTGATAGCGTGTCGTCCTCCAGGGGACTGACATCGCCTTCGTAATTGGCCAGGTTCATGTTCCGGCTGTCGAACCCGGAGGTATTTGCAATAATCGTCCCCCCCTTGTTCAGGAGCGGGAGATTCGCGATCAATGCAGCTACATTCATGACTACCAGCACGTCACATTTATCACCGGGAGTCAGGATTTCCTTGCTCCCGAAATGGAGCTGAAAGGAGGAAACACCGGGTACTGTGCCCGCAGGTGCCCGAATTTCGGCCGGAAATTCAGGAAGGGTGCGAAGATCATTCCCTTCCAGGGCGGTGGTATTGGTAAATAGGGAGCCGGTCAGCTGCATTCCATCACCGGAATCACCGGCAAATCGAATGGTTACTTCTTCCCGTTCCGTGTACTGTTCACTCATTGGTTTCTGCTAAAAATTCAAAATGACAATTACCCTGCAAAAGTACGGAATTTGGATGAGAGTTATTAAATAACGTCAGCTTGTTTAAAGGATTTCCCAAAAGTTACGTCTTCTGACTATTTTATGATATACATTTACAAATAGCGCAGACTGAAATGTGGGATTAACCACCGTGTTACATACTGTTTAACGGATTTATCACAGCGTTGCGTCGTGCTCCACTAAAGGACATTCCTGTTCCCCGCACTCAGTCCGTTCAGTGGGATCGACCGATTCCGCAGCTACACTGGATCGCCCCGTGAACCCGGGTGTGGGAGTCGGCGTGCCAGTCAAACTGACCGGGATTGTACCCCTCCTGCTCCCACCAGAACGGCAGTCGTTTTGTTTGACGATGTCCAGCCTCATTCATGGTTGCCGCATCATACAGACGCCCGTTAATCAAGGTATAGGCCACCTGCTCCGTATTTCGAATGTTTTCCAGCGGATTGCCATCAAGCACCACCAGGTCTGCCAGCTTTCCTTCCTCCAACGATCCCAGTTCATGATCCATACCAATATATCGGGCCCCGTTTATCGTGGCGGTTCGCAGTGCCTCCATCTCCGTCATCCCCCCCTGTTCAAACATCCAGAGCTCCCAATGTGCCCCCAGCCCCTGTAGCTGACCGTGAGCTCCGAGGTTCACCGTTACATCCCGGCGGTACAGCTCTTTGGCAAGGGCCGCACTGGCGATATGGCCGATTTCATATTCTTCATGGGGAACTTTGGTGCGGTGGCGAGACCGGGCGTCGATTATGGAACGCGGAGTAAAATTGAGCAGGTGCTCTTTCTCCCACACGTTGGTATGTTGATACCAGTAGTACTCGCCGCTGATACTTCCGTAATTTACGACCAGCGTCGGAGTGTACCCGGTTTCACTTTCGCTCCATAACGTTTTGACGTCATTGTAGGCGGGAAAAATCGGGATGTTGTGCTCTATTCCCGTATGGCCGTCCAAAATCATGCTCATGTTGTGGGTAAACGTGGAGCCCCCTTCCGGCATTACCATGACCTCGAGTTCGCGGGCCGCCTTGATCACCTGCTGACGCTGGTTTCTCCGGGGCTGATTGTAGCTCTTCACCGAAAATGCCCCGAATGCCTTCGTGCGCTCAATAGCCGATTTCGCATCCTCATAATTATTGATTACTGCTTTGTATTCGGCATCTGCCCCGTAGAGGATACGACCGGTGGAAAAGATGCGCGGTCCCACCATATTTCCGGAACGAACCATCTCGGCCTGGGAAAAAATCATCTCGGTATTGGCGGATGGATCGTGTGCTGTAGTTACTCCGTATGCCAGGTTTGCAAAATATTCCCACTGCTGCTGTGGACTCAGTCCCTGCCGGAAGTTACCGATATGGGCGTGCACATCCACGATGCCCGGGATAATCGTTTTACCGCTCACATCCACCACTTTTGCATTATCCGGGATATCTACCCCGGAGGCGGGACCGACTGCCGCAATTCGGTTGCCATCAACGACGACAGTCCCGTTTTCAATCACCTCATCCTCCCCGTTGATGGTAATCAGGCGCGCCCCGGTCAGCGCCAACATCCCTTCAGGCTTGTCGGCTTCCAGCTCAAGTCCTATCGGCTTGCCCTCTTTATGCCCCAGGGGCAGCTCCTTGCCTGTTTCCAGATCATTATTCAGAAAGTCAAACGCATCCTGCAGCGCAACCGAAAAATACTCTTCCCCCAGTGTCCAGCGCAGCTCGTCACTGTCGGCCGACCAGTGCAGGTTGATGCCGGCATCCTCAGCCACGTGAGTGACCGGTATCGCCTTGGTGTCGGCACTGAGCGTTATATCGGTACCCGACCGGGGAAACGGCGCAATATAGACCTTGAACAGTTCATTGAACGCTATCCAGTTGTTGTCGGGACTCACCACAAAATTATTGGCATATTTGGAGGTGAAATGCGTTCGTTCGTTGTTGCCAGACAGATCTACGCTCTTGAATGCATTATCCAGGTATGATCCTCCAAGAAAAAAGATACGCTTCCCGTCTGTGCTAAACTGCGGATCGGTACCGTGATCCACGATCCGGTGTTTCGGTCCGCCCCCGGCGGGCATGGTGTATATTCCGGGATTTTTGGTATAGGCGTACCCGTGGTGGTTATTGCCCTCCTCCATGCGGAACAGGATCGTTTCTCCATCCGGTGAAAACGATGGATTTCGATAGATCCCTTTTTCCGACGTTATTTCAACAGGCTTTCTATCTTGCTGATCGAGATCCAGCACCATGATCGCCCCTTTTGCGGTATCACTCCAGGTAGTATAGACCAGCTGATCGCCCTGCGGGGAGAACGCAGGCTCAAACTCCAGGTATGGACTTCCCGTTAACCGTTCGGGAGTGCCATCCGGCAGCTCTTTTTGCCAGAGCTTGCCGGCCGCATTAAACACCAGCAGCTTGCCATCCGGAGAGGTTACCGCATGGCGAATCGCTTTGGCTGTAAACCTGTCCGGAGCGGGATTTTGCCTGAAGGTGACGGCATCATAGATACGGTGCGTAGCAGTTGCTTCAAATGGAATTACCTGGTCTTCCAGGGTTTCCACGTTCAATTTGTAAACTTTTCCCCTGGCCCAGAAGAGGAGATGCCTGCCATCCGGTGTCCAGTCAAAATTGGTATACGGTCCAAAAATAGCCCAGGCTTCCTGCTGATCCTTGCTGAGCTGATCGTAGACCGGTGTCTCAATGCCGGTTTCCAGGTCATGAATATAGAGCACGCTTTTGGCACGCACACGGCGCACGAACGCCATCTTTGTACCATCGGGAGAGATCGTCGGACTGATCGCACCGCCGGCTCCGCCTGTAATACGTTCGGTCTCCCCGGTCTCGCGGTCATATCGCTGGACCTGGTAAATCTGGCTGTTGGGATCCTTGTTATACTGGAAATATCCGCCGGGATATACTGCTTCGCTGTAGTACACGTACCGTCCGTCGGGCGAAACAAATGGCTGGCCGAGATCCTGCTGATCATTGTTTTTCTCGACCAGCTGAATTCCCTCGCCGCCACTTTTGTGGTAAAGCCACAGTTCACCCGCGCCCAGCGAACGGGTAGAGCTGAAATGCTTTTTCGCGACCAGGTAATCTCCTTCCGGCGACCATACCGCATTGTTCAACAGCCGGAACTCCTCGTTGGTCACCTGCCGGGCATCGGTGCCGTCACGGTCCATCACCCAGATATTATCCCCACCGCCGGCGTCACTGGTAAAGGAGATCTGGCTGCCATCAGGACTAAACCGGGGCTGTATTTCATAGGCCGGTCCTTCCCGCAAAATACGGGCTTCTCCTCCTTCCACCGGCATAATGAAGATATCACCCAGCAGATCAAAAACGATATGATCGCCATCCGGACTTACATCCAGGTTCATCCAGGTTCCCTCATTCGTGGTTATTTCCACCTCTTCATAGGGTCCTCCGGGATCAGTCACATCCCAGGCCTCCTCTTTCTCCTGGGCCGTTGCAAGGGTAGTACAACAGATTAGCAGAACGGTATAAAGATAAAATCTCATAAAATACGGTAGGTTAGCAGGTTTAAGAATGAAGCATCAAGGTACAAAATTTTTAAAACGGGTTCTTCGTGCTCTCTGCATCGGGAAAGCACCAATCATTAGCGGACATCTACTCAAGCAACGCCCGAATGCCCTGGTACATCGTCGTAAGTTGATCGCGCGTGGTACAATATGGCGGCATCAGGTACAGTACATTCCCGAGGGGCCGAAGCAGGAGACCGTGATCCACGCACTCCTTTTTGATGCGATCGGCTACTTCATTCAGATACCCATCCTCGGCGTCTGTGACAATCTCCATGGCTGCAATCGTACCGGTTACGCGCTGTTTTTTTAGTTTTGGGTGATCCATCAGTGCGCCAAGCTCCTCTTTGTGCCAATCTTCCATTGATCGGAAAACCGGTTCGTGCTCGTTCATCAGTTCCATCGAAGCCAGAGCGGCCGCACACCCTATGGGATTGGCTGTGTAGCTGTGCCCGTGCCAAAATGTTTTTTGGGGATCTTCACTGTCAAAGGCTTCATAAACCTTATCAGAAGAAACCGTCACCGAAAGCGGAAGAAACCCGCCGGTGAGCCCCTTGGCCAAGCTGATAATATCGGGCTGTACCTGGGCGCGGTCGCTCGCAAACCACCGGCCCGTGCGTCCAAAGCCGGTCATCACCTCGTCAAACATCAGCAGTGTTCCATACTGGCGTTTCACCCACTGCAGCTTTTGCAGGAAACCTGGTCGACACATCCGCATGCCCCCGGAACCCTGGACCAGCGGTTCCAGCAGGATACCCGCATAGCGATCGGGATTTTCATTGAGCATCTCTTCCAGCTGGTTGATGACCTGGTCTTCCTTTTCCTCCGCAGAGTCGTCTTCGATCCACGTATGGGGATAGGGCAAAAATTCAACGTCAAACAGCAACTCACTAAAGACCTCGGTAAAAACGGACCGCCCGCCCGCCGACATCGCCCCGAAAGTATCACCGTGATAGGCGCCTTCAAAACAGATAAACGTCTTGCGCTCCTCGCCCCTGTTTTTCCAGTACTGCCAGGCCATCTTCATACCCACTTCCACGGCCGTGGATCCATCATCAGAAAAAAATACCCGGTTTAGATCACCCGGCAAACGGTCTGTAAGCTGTTCGGCAACTTGTTCAGCGGGATCGTGCGTAAAATTGGCGAAAATAACCTGTTCCAGTTTGTGGGCTTGTTGCCGGATGGCATCCGCTATCTTCGGGTGCGCGTGACCGTGAATATTTACCCACCAGCTGGAGATGCAGTCCATTATGCGGCGACCGTCTTCCAGTTCCAGCCAAAGTCCTTTCCCTCTATCCACTTTCAGCGGTTCTGGTGCATTCTTGATGATGGTAAAGGGATACCAAATGTTTCTGTGCATGAGAAATGTTAAATCTTGGGATTCTGTGGAGAATTGTTACAATGAATTTAAACTTGTAGAGGACTTTGCAAATCTGTTGTTTTGGCCAATATCGTCAATTTCGCGGATTTGAAATCCTCATTTATGAGATATAAACTGCGGTTCCGAATCCGTTCAGGGGTTGATCTTGACCAAAATCCCTGGTTTTGCAAAGCCCACTTGTAGTGCTTTCCAGGTGTGCCATTTTGGGATAAAATTCCGCCTTCCGTTACCAGTCTGTTTTGCCGGCTGATTACAGGTCAGGAAAATGTTTCTCAAATTCTTTTTGGAGGGTCGGGGCATCGATCTGTTGCAGCGGCTCAATCTCTGCCAGTACCCGTATATTCCCGTACTTTTCAATAGCCCGGCGATTACTGTCATTTTTGGGTCCATTCATAATAACTCCCAAAACATCGATGCTGCGGGAGCGCAACGCCTCGAGAGAGAGAAACGTGTGGTTCAGGGTCCCCAGCTCACTTCGGGATACCAACAGAACGGGCAGGTTCAAATATTTGATGAGATCGATAATCATATACTCATTATTCAACGGAACCATCAATCCGCCGGCTCCTTCAACCACCAGGTGACCTGTTTCAAAATCCGGAAGTTCAAATTTGTGAAACTCTATCTCAATTCCGTCGATAGCCGCGGACGCGTGGGGTGAAAGTGGTTCTGTAAGCCTGTACTGTTCGGAAACAAACTGCTGGCTAGATATATTCGTAACCCGCTGCACAAACTGGGTATCGGTCTCTTCTTCAAGTCCGGATTGAACCGGCTTCCAGTAGGTACCGTTCAATCCCTGGGTTAAAAGCGCTGAAATCACGGTTTTGCCAATGCCGGTATCTGTACCGGTAACAAAAAATGCGGGGGGTAGCTTATGCACGATTTTAAGATTTAGTAAAGTTCACTGCGCAATTCGAATGTTGGCGACACTTCATTTGACCGGCAATGGTCGATTTTTATCTCCACGGAATTTATGAATAACACCCTTTTTTGTAAACAAAAGGTATCCCCGGGGAGGCCGATCCTCGATAACAGCTGCATTACGAGTCAAAATTACGCTTGACCGCAATAAACACCACGTGGTAGCTAACCTCAATGTTACCACTCGTTTTGTTGTCCCAGTGAGTGACGAGCATTTTCATTTCCCGGGGCGAGAGGTGCCGTCCCTGTTGCTGGGTTCCGGCGCCCATTTTCTTCAGGTGGCGGAAAAAATGGGCCGCACTTTCAAACCTTTGGACCACGGTATCTTCAAAGTAGTCAACCTGTACGGGTCCCCCGGAGAGCTTGACCAGCAATTCTTCGGTGTCGGGCAGCTCGTTGCCGGTGTAGGGGAGGCCCAGATCGCGACACGCCTCCTTCCATTCGGGAAAACTTTCATGACCCGGAAACGACCCCAGCAGCAGTCCGCCAGGCTTTGTCGCCTCCAGGAACCGTCCCAGGGTAATCGCCGGGTGTTCAAACCACTGGGCTACAAACCCACTGACCGTCATGGCATACGTTTTCGGCTCCACATCGAGATTCTCTGCGTCGAGGGTCCGGAATGTAGCTGCGTCGTGATCCCCAAATTTCTGTTTACATATTGCAACCATCTCCGGCGAAATATCGGTGACCTCCAGCCGGCGATTCGGCAGCAGTTCAATAAGACCCTCGGTCACAAACCCGGTACCGCAGCCCACTTCAAGAATGGGGCCCCTGGGCAGTATATCGATCCACGGTCGCAGGGATGCGATCAGGCGGTCCGCTATTCCGCGTTGAACCTCAGCGTGATTATCATAATAAGGGGCCGCTTTTCCAAAATTGCTCCGTATGGTTGATTTGGTGAAGTTTTTGGTTTCGCTCATCACGTTGTTGCTCTGCTATAATTTTCCTGAATTATTTCTCAATGCGATCGATTCCGTTGAGTTAACGCCGGGAAGAATGTTACCTAGTCAAACAATTTCTCGATCTCGGGCTGAATAAAAGCCCAGCACTGCTCAACATGGGTGAACGGCAGCGCATGTCCGGCTCCTCTCACTTCAAAATAGGTGGCGTTTTCCTGGAAGATATTATATAGCTCACGTCCCTTTGTTTTGGGAACAATAGCATCAGAGGAACCGTGAAGGATACAGATATTTTGTCCTTTTTTCAGTGATTGTATGTCCAGCGAAGACTGATTAAGCGCCCGGAGATCGTGCAAAAGCTGTTGGTGATCTGCCTTTTTGCTGTCGATTTCCGGTGGTTGCTCAGGCTTATAGGCATTTTCCATAAACTGCTGAAGTACCGGTTCAGGATCTTCCTCAAGAGACTGAATCATCTTATTCAGAATAAGTTTTGATCTTCTGTTGAACTGGGCCGCAACCGGATGAAACTCCCGAAAACCACCAAATATGACCACCATGTCTGCCTGGGCAAGCTGCTGGCCGGGACACAGATGCAACCCGTAGGAGTGAGTGAATACGAGCGTTATGTCCTGGTCATCAATGACTTTTACGGTCAGGGGATCTCCCCAATACCCCCTGTCGGAGGGGTGTAGCAAGATTTGATCCGGGAGCACATTCTCCCAAGGCTCCCAGCACGTGCGGTCAAAAGCCCAGCCGTGCCAGGCAACCAGTTGAGCGCTATCCTTCATTCCACCTCCGAAGTACTTTTGTAAGTTGATCAATATGCCGGGCCTGGTGTTTGCTTGAGATCGTCAACCGGATACGGGCACTGTTCTCAGGTACCGTCGGCGGTCGGATAGCGGTGGCCAGGATTCCATTCTCCTCCATAAAATCGGCCAGCTGCAGTGTTTCCCGGTCATCCCCAATAATCACAGGAATAATCTGAGTAGCAGAGCCTCCCGTATCAAACCCGTATTCATTAATTTGTTGTCTAAGGGTTGTGATTATCTGGTGATACCGGGTGCGCTCCGCTTCCAAACGGGGAATAAGGTCTACAGCGGCATCCAGGGCACCGACAACGGGCGGAGGCAGGGCCGTCGTATAGATAAATCCGGGACAAAAGTTGACCAGGTACTGTTTTATTTTTTCTGAACACAGCACGAATGCGCCAAACGCGCCAAACGCTTTGCCAAACGTTCCGAGGGTAAGATCCACTCGCGGCTGATCAAAAGCCAGCCCGCGTCCCCTTTCGCCCCATACACCAACCGCGTGAGCATCATCCACGAACAGCAGCGCCTCATACCGTTCCGCGAGCCTGCAGACCGCTTCCAGGTCGCTCCGGTCGCCGTCCATGCTAAAAACCGTCTCGGTGACGATTAAAATCCGGTTATAGGATCTGGAGGTGCCCTTTTCAAGTAACCTCTCCAGGTGCTCCATATCGTTGTGATTAAACCGATGGAATGTGGCCCGGCTCAGGAGTGCTCCCTGCAGCAAACTGTTATGAGACCGCTTGTCAGCCAAAATCAGCGAATTTCGATCTGTCAGTGCCTGGAGAATGGTGCTGTTGGCCTGGAAACCGCTGTTGAAAAGGAGGGCCGCCTCGGCATTAAATAGTTCCGCAATTTTGCGTTCCAGCCGTGTGTGAATGGTATAGGTACCGCTGATAAGCCGGGAGGCTGCAGATCCGACTCCATACTTATCCGCATATTGCCGGGCACGCTCCCGGAGTTTCGGGTGGTGCGACAGGCCCAGGTAATCGTTGGAGCAAAAGTTGACTAAGTTCACTCCGTCCCGTGTGACCTCAATACCGTCTTCTCCGGGGTTTAACGGCTGAAGGGTACGGAGCCGGTCTTCCTGTGTACGGAGTTCAAGGGCCTGGTCAATAAAATGCCTTTGTTGTGCTCGTTCCGACACCTGGTGTGGTTATTGGTTAATTATTGGTTGCCAAATCGGGTTGGTTCCAGGTAGAATCGCTTTCAAATGTCCGAACCATCGCCCTGAACTGGCGTACGAATCGCCGTTTTTGATATTTAGGGGCAAATTGGACAAATCCGAGCATAAACAGTCGCTGGGTCTCATCATCATAAACAGTGAGATTGACAAACGGTCCGCCCATCGCGTCATGCGTCATCCTCCACCAGCCAAGCGTTTCGTAAGCAATATCGCCATTCAGTTCAAACGATCGTGTTCGGGGTGAAATGCGATATTCTGTTGTCACATAGGAACTGTCGCGCGAACCACGGATCCATTTTTTCCACAGGGAATCGCGCTTGGCGTTGATCCAGTCCTGATCCATAAAATTTATGTTGGGAACATCCTCTTTCCACCATGCCCAGAAACGGCGATCGTTGTTGGGCAACTGCCGCTGCAGCGTATAAAAGTAATTGGTCTCGCCCTGTTCATCGACGTAAGAGGTATCCAGGTGGGTGTAATAATCGTGTTGTACGCGTATTTTCCAGCCGTGATTGGCCATCATGGAATCTTCTATAGCAAACTTCTCCCCTCTCTCGTAAATCTCTTCGGTCCAGCGCGCCAGCTCTTTGTCCACAAGACTTTGAACAATATTTTCCTGGCCACGCCTAATCTTGGAGGCCAGTGCTGAGTCGCTCTCGGAGCTGAGTATCATGGTCCACTGGTTGCGGTACCACCGGTTCTGAAGGGGGAACGCGTACGCCTCACCTGCTCTCACCGCCTCTTCCACTTCATCACTCAACAGGGCCCTGACGAAGCTGCCCACATTGGTTTCAGCATCAATCGGGGAGGCAACGATAATATTTTTATTGAATTTGATCTCCTCCAGCTCCTCGTTGGTTTCAAAATCCCTGAATGTCAAATTGAAGCGGGGCTCATATCCGAGGAAATATTCGATTTTTCCGCCGTAGGTAGCCCGGATCGCATTGGCTGTTTCGCTGTCAAACCGGGTGGAATCCATCAAAACCACCACATTCCCAAACTGCCCCTGGGCTTCCCTGCGGTAGTCACCATCACAGGAGAGAAAGGCGATGGCAGGTAGGAGAACCAGAATTATCGATTTTAAAAACTTCATCGGAAATTACTTTAAATTGATTATTACTGCTTACCATACTTCAACCTGTTAACAAAAGCAAACACCTTTTCCTTCCAGCCGTTTTCAGGGTAATGACGGCGTATGTTGTCGATGAGTGCACTGCCTACAATAAAACCCTGGGCTTTTGCCGCAATACGCTCAGCGTCTTCATGCGAGCGTATGCCAAAGCCGATCATTTTGGGATTTTTCACAATATTTTCGTTCACCCGATCAATAAACCGGGCTACCGATTTTGCAACCTCTTCCCCCTCGCGGGCCCCGGTTACGCCTGTCACTGACACACAGTACACAAATCCTTCCGACTTCTCATCGATTTTTCGCATCCGCTCGTCCGACGTATTGGGAGCTACCAGGTAGATCATCGAAAGACCGTGGCTTTTTGCCTCTTCGTCGATCAGCGCGGACTCCTCCGGGGGAATATCCGGGATGATGAGCCCGTCGACCCCAACGTCGGCAGCCTTCTCGCAGAAAGATTCCACTCCATAGCGCAACACGGGATTCATATATCCCATCAGGATGATCGGGATCCCGGACTCTTGCCGCACCTGCCTGACCATCTCGAATATCCTGTCCATCGTAATGCCATTTTTGATGGCTTCCTCACTGGAATACTGGATTGTCGGTCCGTCGGCCAGTGGATCACTGTACGGCATGCCGAGCTCGATCAGCTCGGCCCCGTTTTCTTCGAAACCGAGGATAAGGTCTACGGTCGACTCGAGGTCGGGGTAGCCGGCCGTCAGAAACAAGCTCATAATTTTGGAAGAATCGTGCTGGTCAAACAGCTTTTTGATACGATTTTGTCGGTCGGTTTCAATCATTATATATCATATTTGGTCATTTAAAATAAAGGGTACAGGAAAATGATCGGGATAACTACAGCTGGGCATGGGCAAATCAGGGCACTCCGCTCCAATGTGCTAAAGATGTTTGGAGATGGTAGTCATATCTTTGTCCCCGCGGCCAGAACAGTTGAGGACCAGGATCTCACCCCCTGAAGTTTCCGGCATCAATTGGTCAAGGTATGCCACCGCGTGTGCTGTTTCAAGGGCCGGGATGATGCCTTCGGTAACGGAAAGCAGCTTTACGCCCTCCATTGCCTGTTCATCGGTAATCGCCCGGTAGGTGACGCGGCCCGACTCGAACAGGTGGGCATGTTCAGGGCCGATGCCGGGATAGTCCAGGCCCGCACTAATGGAGTGGGCCAGCTGAACCTGCCCTTCCCTGTCATGGAGTAGCAGGCTCCTCGATCCGTGCAAAATTCCCTCAGTACCGATGGTGATCGTGGCGGCCGTCTGGTCGGTATCAGCTCCCAGGCCGGCGGCTTCAACACCGTACATCTTGACAGACTCTTCATCCACAAAGGGCGCAAACAACCCGATGGCATTTGACCCGCCGCCGACACAGGCCACGAGGTAGTCCGGACTCCTGCCTTCGGCCTCCATGATCTGCTCCTTTGTTTCCTCACCGATGACACGCTGGAAACTGCGCACCATTTTGGGATAGGGATGAGGTCCCACGGCGGAACCGATGACATAAAACGTGTCATCCACATTGGTTACCCAGTCTCGGATCGCCTCGTTCGTGGCATCCTTCAGCGTTTGAGAGCCGCTGGTCACTTCCCGGACCTCGGTTCCAAGAAGCCGCATACGATCGACATTAAGCTTCTGGCGCTCAATGTCTTCAGCCCCCATATACACAATGCATTTTACCCCAAACTTTGCACAGGCGGTAGCGGTGGCCACTCCATGTTGACCCGCACCGGTTTCGGCAATAATGCGGTCTTTCCCCATCCGCCGGGCCAGCAGTACCTGTCCCAGCGCATTGTTTATTTTATGAGCGCCGGTATGGCAGAGATCCTCCCGTTTCAGGTAGATTCGAGCCTTGCCATAGTGCTCCGTCAGGCGGTTGGCATAGGTCAGTTCAGTCGGGCGCCCGACATACTCTTTAAGCAGCGATCGAAATTCCCGCTGGAAAGCGGCATCGCTCCACGCATCATCAAACGAGGCTTCCAGCTCTTCAATGGCCGGAATCAAAATTTCAGGGACAAATTTCCCCCCGAACTTCCCGTAATACCCTTCTTTTGTCGGCAAATCGTATTTCATAGATCTTGTCATTTGATCAATTTGGATTTTAAATTCCTACAGGTCTCCTGTCTCCTGAAGGTTCCATATGTCGCGCATCTCATCCATAAACGCTTCAATTTTGTCATACTCTTTTTTACCCGGCTTGCTCTCCAGGCTGCTGGAAAGATCCACGGCATAGGGATCGGCAACTTTGCAAGCCCGGCGAACATTCTGAACATCCAGTCCACCGGAGAGAAAAAACGGAATTCCGTCAGCCACATCCCTGATGATATTCCAGTCAAATGTTTGGCCGGTACCGCCCCAAAGCCCGTCTACCTTGGTGTCAAACAGCAGGTAATCCACTTGTGACCGGTACGGCTCCACCTTCCGGTGAATACTTTTGGCCGAATCCGAACTGCTTACATGGATCGCCTTGACCACAGATTTTTCGATCAGTCCACAGTATTCCGGCGACTCATTGCCGTGCAGCTGTACCAGATCTATCCCGGTTTGGGTCGCAATCATGTTCACATCATCCAGCGGCTGGTTCACAAATACCCCCACACATTCGGGACCTTCAATCCAGTTGATGATGGCGCCCGCTTCTCCCGGTTCGATATAACGCGGACTCTCCTCATAGAACACAAATCCCATATAGTGAGCCAACGCCCCGGAAGTAAACCGTGCATCCTGCAGGTTCGTGAGTCCGCATATTTTTACTTTTGTTCGTTGTGAACGATCAGCAAACATCTGTTTTCTAACTAATTAGGAAATCTTTTCAGGATTCTTTGCAAAGCGGCGTTTCGCCCGGTCCTGGTGTGGCCGTGTATTCAACTTAATTCATTTTTAAGTGACCTTTTCCCGTGCGCAGATATCTCATTTGTCAAAGTTTTCTTCCTTTTCTGCTTTTAATATTTTGGCTCCTTCGATCAGCTGCCTAACCGCTTCCCCGGGATCCGGCTGACGCATAAAATATTCCCCTATAAGGGCAGCGTGGATATCTTGTTCCTGCAGCAGCCTGATGTCTTCGGGAGAACTGAGTCCACTTTCCGATACTCGCACCGTTCCATCCTCAGCTTTCTGAAGAAGCCCGATACCGCGGTGCAGGTCTACCTCAAACGTGCGCAGGTCCCGGTTATTGGCGCCCAGAATATCGACCTGGGTTAAGTCAATGACATCCAGGTCCTCCTCCGAGTAAACCTCCACCAGGGCGTCAATTTCAAAATCACGCGCCGCCGCCAGCAACTCCGACAATTGATTCCCTTCTGTTATGGCAGCAATCAACAGCACGGCATCCGCCCCATAGGCGCGGGCTTCCTTGACCTGGTATGGATCGATAATAAAATCTTTTCGCAACAAAGGGATTTCAACCGTTTTAGAAGCGGTTTCAAGATACTCAAGGTGTCCCTGGAAAGCGGGTTCATCGGTCAATACCGAAAGGGCTGCCGCCCCGCCCCGCTGGTATTGGCCTGCGATACGCGCTGGGTCAAAATCCCTGCGGATCAGTCCCTTCGAGGGCGATGCCTTTTTTATTTCCGCGATAATTGAAACTGTTTCACTCCCGGCAAGTGCTTCCGCAAAATCTCGCCGATTCCGCTCAAAACACTCCATACTCTCCAGGTCTCTGAGTGAGACCTGCTTCCGGCGTTTCTTGAGATCGATCGCCGTTTGTTCAACAATCTGTTCTAAAATAGTGGCCATAACTGGATTTACGCGATGTCGTTACTAGCTTCGATATATCGTTCCAGCGCTTTTTGGGCTGCTCCGGATCGGAGGCTTTCTTCGGCCAGCTCCCTGGCTTCATCCAGGTGTTTGACTTTGCCGCTTGCATGGATGGCGAACGCGGCATTAAGCTTCGTAATGTTTGTCTGGGCCGGCGCGGCTTTATTCTTCATAATATTTTGCATAATCGCGGCATTGGTCCGTGCATCCCCTCCCATCAGCTCCTCCATGTCAACCCAGTCAAAATCCAGGGATCGCGGGTCAAAGGTAATCGCATCTGACACAAATTGATCCTTGAGTTCATATATTTCAGACTGGCTCGTCAGGCTTATCTCATCCAGCCCGTCGTGGGCATTCACCGTGTAGGCAAAACGGGTATCGAGGTTTGCAAGGATGTGCGCTATCGTGCGGGCCGTTTCCTTGTTAAAGGCCCCGATCATCTGCCGGCGGGTTCCCGCGGGATTCAGCAGCGGCCCCAGGATATTGAAAAACGTCCGTATTGCCAGACCCTTGCGGGCAGGCATCACGTGCTTCATGGCGGGATGGAAATTGGGGGCAAACATAAAAACCAGGCCCGTTTCGTTAAAGACCTCTTCCACTCCCTCCTTTTTCAGGTCAATAACCGCCCCCAGCTCCTCCAGGACATCGGCACTGCCGCTTTTGCTGGAGACACTACGGTTCCCGTGTTTCAGGACGGGCACTCCGGCGCCGGCAACAACAAACATCGCGGCCGTCGAGATATTGAATGTTCCCGCCTGGTCGCCGCCGGTTCCGCAAAGATCTACTGCCCCCTCAACATCTACCTCCGGCTTGATCGCCGCATCCCGCATAACGCGGACAAACGCCGTAAGCTCCGATATGGTTTCTCCCTTGGCCCGCATTCCATACAGAAACGCGGCCGTCTGGGGATCGTTGACTTCCCCCTCTATAATCGACTGCAGGGCCGAGGTGGCTTCATCATCTGTGAGATCCTTCCCATCGAGCAGTTTTTCAAGTATATCAGTAAATTTTTCCATGCCTTTTGCTACAAAAAGTTAATAAATAACTGCGAAACTTCGTGTTCAATTATATAAGCAGCCAATATAGGTCCTTCCGATATCCTGCTTAATTATACCTTTTTTGTAATATTTGTGACTCCAACACTGTCCAGCCAGTTGGCCACGAGCCGGGGGCCTGCGTCGGTCAGGATACTTTCCGGGTGAAACTGGATTCCCTCAACAGGGAACTGGCGATGACGCACCCCCATGACAACGTCATCTTCACTTCGGGCTGTTACTTCCAGTGCTCCCGGTATTTGATGCGGATCAAGGACCAGCGAATGGTAGCGGGTAGCCGTAAATCCATCAGCGATGCCGTTGAATATGGTTTTGCCATCATGGTGGATCTGCGACGTTTTCCCGTGCATCAGTTTCGGTGCGTGTACCACTTTTCCTCCAAACACCTCTCCTATCGCCTGGTGCCCAAGACAAACGCCCAGTACTGGTATCCGAGCGCCAAGGGCCTCGATCACCGGTTCCGTGATACCGGCCTCGCCGGGCCGGCCCGGTCCGGGGGAGATAAGGATTCCGGCGGGAGCCATTTCGCGGACTTCTTCTACTGTCATCTCATCGTTGCGCACCACCCGGTAGGCATCGGTATGGCCCGCCACAATGTGAACCAGGTTATAAGTGAAGGAATCGTAGTTGTCGATAATTAAAATCATTTGGCTTCTTCCAAAATATTAAAGTTTCGGACAATACCGGTTACCTCCCGTACAGGTTCCATCACGCTTTCGGCACGCTCGCGTGCCTTCCTGCCTCCCTCGCGCATTACGTCGGTCACATAATCCATATTCTTCGCCAGGTTCCTGCGCTTTTCGCGGACTTCCCCGAAATATTCATTAATCATTCCCAGCAGCTCTTTTTTGGCGTGCCCGTATCCATACCCGCCGGCCCGGTACTTTTCCGCGATCTCGTTCTGCTTCTCCTCTTCGGCAAAAAGCTTGATCAGCGCAAATACGTTGCAGGAATCCGGATCTTTGGGATCATCCAGCGGGGTGGAATCGGTTTTAATCGACATCACTTTCTTTTTCAACGTTTTTCCCTCATCAAAAATACCGATCGTATTTCCATACGACTTGCTCATCTTCTGCCCGTCAAGGCCGGGGACCACAGCCACCGATTCCACGATATGCTCTTCCGGCAGCTTCAGGTATTCTCCATCATAATGGTGATTGAATTTACCCGCCAGGTCGCGACAGATCTCAATATTCTGCTTTTGATCCTGCCCCACCGGTACCAGGTCGGAATGGTATATGAGGATGTCCGCGGCCTGCAGAATCGGATAGGTAAACAACCCGATATTGGGATTCAGTCCCTGGGCTACTTTGTCTTTATAGGCAACGCCTTTCTCCATCAGGCTGACCGGGCAAAAGGTGCCTAATATCCACGCCAGCTCGGTTACCTGCGGCACGTCGCTCTGCGCAAAAAATGTGCACTTTTCGGGATCCAGTCCCAGCGCCAGGTAATCCAGTGTTATATCGTAGGTATTTTGACGAATCTCCTCCCCGTCGTTGATCGAGGTCAGGGAGTGATAGTTGGCGATAAAATAGAACGCATCGCCCTTTTCCTGCATCTGGATGTGCTGGCGGATAGCGCCGAAATAATTACCCAAATGCAGTTTGCCCGAAGGGGTTATACCGGATAATATAGTCTTTGGTTTAGCTTCTTGCTCCATTAGTTATTACTGAGTTTTCAATATAATTCCGTGTTCGTATTGCGTATTTCGTACTGCGTATTATATCGAGGCGATACGTAATACGCTAAGTGATATCCAACGCCACACTCAATGCCTGGACAAGTGCCCCGGCTTTATCCTTCGTTTCGAAATACTCGTTCTCCGGATCGCTGTCGGCCACAATGCCGGCTCCCGCCTGAATATACACTTTGTTCCGGGAGACTACCATTGTTCTTATGGTGATGCAGGTGTCCATGTTGCCCGAAAAGTCGAAATAACCCACCGCCCCGGCGTAGGGGCCGCGCTTGGTGGGCTCCAGCTCATCGATGATCTCCATTGCACGAATTTTGGGAGCTCCGCTGACCGTACCCGCCGGGAAGCATTGCATCAGGGCATCCACGGCGGTCTGGCCCTCCGCGAGTTCGCCGCGGACATCCGACACGATATGCATGACATGGGAATAGCGCTCGATCACCTGGTTGCGTACCGGCTTTACCGTCCCGGACTTGCAAACGCGGGACAGGTCATTCCGCCCCAGGTCAACAAGCATCACGTGTTCGGCGATCTCTTTCGGATCGTTCTTGAGCTCTTCTTCCAGGGCCTGGTCCTCTTCCGGGGTGTCGCCCCGGGGTCGGGTTCCCGCAATCGGCAGCAGTTCTGCGGTGCCGTCCTGTACCCGCACCAGCACCTCGGGGGATGAGCCAACCAGCGCAAAATCGTTGAAATCCAGGTAAAAAAGATATGGCGAGGGATTGACCATCCGAAGCGCGCGGTAGAGCATAAAACGGTCGCCCTCAAAATCGGTATCGAACCGCTGGGAAAGTACCACCTGGAAGATATCCCCCTCATAGATATACTCTTTTGCCGTCTCCACAATCTGCTCGAACTTCGACTTCTCCATATTGCTTTTGAGCCGTTCCGGGTAAATATCAAACGGTTCGGCAGGGCTAACCGGTTTCGTCACCAGGTTTTCCAGCTGGTCAAGGCGCTGCTGTGCACTGTTGTAAAGGGTTTCAAGGTTGAGCTCATCTACGGCCTCGTCCGAGTCAACAAAAACAGTCTTAATGATAATAATCTGCTGCTTTACGTGATCGAAGGCAAAGATTTCATCATAAAAAGCCCATATCGCCTCCGGCAGATCGATATCATCTTCCGGTTGATCGGGCAGGTGTTCCACGTCGCGCACCGTATCGTAGGAAGAAAATCCCACGGCACCGCCGGTGAGCCGCGGCAAGCCGGATAATTTCGGCTCACTGTATTCGGTGGTAAGATCCCTGAGTGCTTCAAAATAGGAGCAATCGAGTTTTTTCCACGCTTGCTCTCCTTTCCGGAGCGTCACCCGGCCGCCACTGTAATGCAGAATTTGATAAGGATTCCGACCCAAAAAAGAATAGCGGGCAAGTTGTTCACCACCTTCTACCGATTCCAGCAGAAAGGGATATTCAGTCTCTTTCCGGATCTTCAAAAAAAGTGAAACCGGTGTTAACACATCAGCCATGAGGCGACGATACACCGGGATTGCGTTATACTCCCCGGCCAGCGATTTAAATTGGTCGTATTTCATTCATTTCCTTTTTTGTTATCGACATCATGAAACCGGTACACAGCCGACAACGATTAACAAGTCACGACAATAAAAAAACCCACTTCCTTTTGAGGAACAGTGGGTTCTGCTACTAAAATCTAAAGGTCAGTTCATACCTTACCCACTGCCTGGCGGATACTCCAAACAGGCCACCACCAATTGCGGGTAATATGAACATCGTGTTTCTGCATTTCGCCTCGAAGATAACGGGGGGATTCGCTAAAATCAACTGCTTTGTTATCCTGACCAATAAACAATATTATAGATCAACTTGAGCAATCCAACAAGGAGTAATGAAAAAACCCACTTTTGCGCTTACGAGCCTTGTTACCACTTTGATCCTGCTGCTTCCTCCCGCCACGCGAGGCCAGGTTGTCGGGCCGGTACCCTCTCCATTCCGATCAATTGAGCAAAACAGCGTCTCCATTATGGAATCATATGGAGACACGCTGTGGATCGGGCCGGGATTAAATCGCAATATCGGCAATCAGGAACACTGGTTCCTGCCCGAAGGGGCTGACAGCGTTACGGCGGGACGCGGGCGTGTCTATTCACTGGCGCTGGCTCCTGATACTGTTCTTGCGGGATTGGGATTTAACCTGCAGCAGGCGGACGGGACGGTGCAAACCGGTGTTGGCTATCATCTTTCCACCGATGGTGGCGATCACTGGTCGTTTTGGCCTCTGCCGCTCGACTCAGAAGCTGACACCACCCTGATCTATGGCGGTCATTCCTACCGGATGCTCCCGATCATCGTGCCGCAGCAGTCTCCCCCCTTTGAAATTGATTTTTCCGGAAATACGGCCGTTACGGCCAACTGGGCCTCCGGTATCCTCCGGAGTCGCGATTTTGGACAGCACTGGGAACGCCTGGTTCTCCCCCCACAGTCGGCCGACCAGCTTGTGCCCTCGGAGCGTTATACTTTTTCCACCGCCGATGGCTCAAACCGCTACGACCCGCGATCGGATCAAAACCTGCTGGGTTTTTCGGTGTTGATTGACAGTGATCGAAATGTCTGGGCCGGCACGGCGGGAGGGATCAACATCTCATCGGACGCACTTTCGGCTCCCCAAGACAGCGTCCGATGGAGCCATATCCAGGTTGATGGGAGCCGTTTGCTGGGAAACTGGATTATCGAAATAGAACAGCAACCCTCCACGGGCGATATCTGGCTGACCAACTGGATTTCCGGCGTTACCGAAAATGAACAATACGGTGTGGTACGGACCGGAGATGGCGGAAAAACATTTGAGCCGGTACCGTTTCTGACGGGTAAGCGGATCAATGATCTTGGCTTTATGCAAAATCGTGTATTTGCTGCAGGTGACGAGGGACTGTACATAAGCTCCGACAAGGGGGATAGCTGGAGAGAGGTTGAACAGATCCAAAGTGCTGACTCATTTATCAAGGCCTCTGCCCGCTATTACAGTGTGGCTGTCACAGAGCAACGGGTGTGGATTGGCACCTCCGACGGACTCGCTTCTACCCCGGACGGCGGAAAGACCTGGGAAATTACCAGGGTCAACTTCCCTCTGGCGGGTGGCAACCAGTATCAAAACAGCGATCCAGAGACCGATTCCTTTGCCTATCCCAACCCGTTTTCCCACTCCCGGCAGGAGATCGTCCGTATAAAATTTCGCGTTGAACGGCAGGGAGAGGTCAAGATCAGACTCTTTGATTTTGGAATGAACCTGATTCGCGAACTGGAAAACCGCTCGTTTGCAGCCGGCACGTATGAGGCCGTGTGGAACGGACGCGACAAAAATGACGAACGTGTTGCCAACGGCCCCATTTTCTACCTGGTGGAGTCGCCGGGAAATACAGCCCGAGGAAAAATATTAGTACTGGATTGATCATGAAGTATAAAAAAGCACACAATCGCTGTGGTCCCGGCACATCCTGTTGCTGGTTGCCGGTACTTGTTTTCGGCTTTATTGTTATTCCTTCCTGTCTTTGGGCACAGGCCGGCGGGCTGGCCGGTTCCTTTTCACGGCTGGGATTTGGTCCCCGGGGGATGTCGATGGGCAACGCCATGAGCAGCACCCCTGGAGATGGCTTCTACAGCTACTACAATCCCGCGCATGCTGCCCGTAACATCAACGGCCGCCAGCTCGATGTTTCAACCTCCCTGATGAAATTTGACCGTACGCTTCACCAGCTTAACGGGGCCCTGCCACTGCCTCCCAAAGCGGGAATTTCCTTCTCAATCCTGAATGCCGGCGTGGACAATATCGATGGTCGTACCAGGAGTGGATACCATACACAGATGCTTTCAACGAATGAGTACCAGTTCGCCTCCGCCTTTGGGATCCGGCTTACTCCCCGATGGAATTTGGGCGTCGGCATCAAGTTGTACCTTGCAGACTTTCACGCCGCACTCCAAAACGTCACCAGTTTTGGGTTTGACCTTGGAACGCTATACAAGGTATCCCCCACGCTGACGCTGGGACTGGTTATTCAGGATCTGCTTGCAGAATATCCCTGGAATACCGGTACGCTGTATGGCGATAGCTCAAGCGGTACAAATGTTGACGAATTCCCAACACAGCTGCGGATCGGGGCTTCGTATCAGCTTTTCCAAAACCTGCTGGTAGCCCTCGATCCCGGGTTATTACTGGAACCGTCCCCCGGTTCTGACCCGATATTTCAGCTGCGGGCCGGGGGACGCTACCGTATCCACGAACAGGTATCGCTGCGAGCGGGATGGCAGGTTGGTAATCTTCGCTCGATCGCAACCAGCAACAATTTCAGTGCCGGGTTTTCCGTGCATCTGCCTTTTGATCTTTTGGCACCTTCTGTAGATTACGCCTTTGTACCCGAGCCCAATTACGTCTCTACCATGCACATATTCGGATTGCAGCTGAATCTATGAAATTACGTTTCATTCTTCTTACCGCACTGTTACTGCCGGGGGCTGAATCCCTCAGAGCGCAGTCAAACGGACTCGATTTCCTGAATATCGGTCCAAATACCCGCTCGCTGTCCCTGGGAGAAGCAGTCACAGCCTTCCCCATGGGTGGTTCTTCAATCTATACGAATCCCGCAAACCTCGCGCTCGATACCACTTCCACGCTCACTGCCGATTACACGCTGTGGATTGCGGATCTTTACAACAGTCACATTGCGGTCAACCTGAAGCAAAATAACAATCAATCCCTGGCTTTCGGGTTACTCAACAGCCGCTCGGATAATTTTGAGGCCCGATCGGTGCCGGGACCCTCGGAGGGATCGTTTTCAGTGCACTATCTTTCGCTATCGGGGGGGTATGCCAAAGCTTTCAACAATATATCCATAGGGGCGGCTGCCCATTTTATCCGGGAAGAATATTTTGTAAATCACGCCTCCGGCTACAGTTTTAACGTGGGCGTCTCAAGCTACTGGATGAATGGACGGCTGCGAGCCGGTGCTTCCCTCCTGAGTGTGGGGAAGATGAACAAGTTAAACAACCAAGCCACCGATCTGCCCTCCAATATCCGGGCCGGAATCGTTGCCCGACTTTTCCGATTTCTTCCGCCGAAAAATCCCACACTGCCGGTTTGGGTTACCTTATATGGGGATTATATATCTTTCTTGGAACATCAGCCCGGAGCGGCAGCGAATCACTTTTTCAACGTGGGAATCTCTTTCGAGGTGGCGGAACTGATCGAGGTACGCGGGGGCTACAAGACGGGGCAGACCGACCGTCCCCTGGCCATGGGAATAGGCCTTAAAACGCAGGCACTGAGCTTCAACTACAGCCTGATCCCTTTTGAAACGGGGTTCGGAACGGCTCATTCTATAGGCATTGAATATTATTTTTAACTTTTAAACCATCGGTGCACTGTTAATAATCAGCCACTGCAATAAGTATTGCAGGTTGAAGGTTGAAGGTTGAAGGTTGCAGGTTGCAGGTTACAAATTACCTTCAACCTTCAACCTTCAACTTTTAACTTTCAACCTGTAACCGATACTCTAGATCTCCTCCCCAAAAGCCTCGTGCCAAAAAGTGATGCCTCCCACAATAATACCTTTGATAATAAACGCCGAAAATACAATCATCAGCCCGATCTCCTGGAACAGTACAATCACAATTCCATAGAACAGAAACAGAAAGATACGCCCTTTATACTTTCGGATCGAGGCTTTGTCAAAGCTCGGCATTTTGTCAAATGGAATAGTGCTGACCATCAGGAATGAGAGCAACACGATTACCGGGATCAGGACGGTGTTAATTCCACTCTTAAAATCGGCAAAAAGGTCAGGCCGGTCATAAAACGTCAGGTAAAACGAGGCCAGTATAAGCGCCTGCGCCGGGGTGGGCAATCCTTTAAAAAAGTCGGTTCGTCCCTCTTGGGCATCCACATTAAAACGGGCCAGGCGCACCGCTCCGCACAACGGAGGCAACGCACTCAGGATAATTCCAACAAACGGCAGCTCGTTGAGGCCGAAATGGTATAACAGAAATCCCGGCGCCACTCCAAAAGAGACGACATCGCTGATTGAATCGAGCTCGATTCCAAACTGGCTGGTGGCGTTCGACAGCCGGGCCATAAAGCCATCCAGCGCATCAAAAAGTCCCGCAAAAACGATCAGCCAGGCCCCGAAATAGAGGCTTCCTTCCGAGATACTGATAATCGACAGGAATCCACAAAACAGGTTCATCAAAGTGAAAAAGCTGGGAACTGCAATACGGGGTATCGGCTTTCGTTCCCGTTTGTGTTTATTCTTCCGCCGCTGTTTGCGATAACGTTTCCATTTTTGGATAGGGTATTTCATAGATCAGGATTACGAGCTCCAACGATCAGATTCACGGCACAAATATATTGAGGCAACCATGCACTGAATCTGCTTGCTGATATTGGTTTCACTTAACGGTTAGAAATTTCTGTTGTCTCTGCACTGTCCATTCCGGATTTTACCGGGGCGTCACCCACTCGCCCCAAGACTGTTTCTCCCGCCACCGTTCGGTCGCCTTGCTGCACCAGAAGGGTGGTTTCAGGCGGTACCAGTATATCCATTCTGGAGCCGAACTTCATCATGCCGAACCGTTTTCCTGCCTGGAGCTGATCCCCTTCTTTAACATTGTACACGATACGCCGGGCCAGAAAACCCGTAATCTGTCGATAAAAAACTTTTGCTCCGGAGGCATGGCGGACCCCGAAGTCCGCCCGCTCATTGAGTTCAGAGGCCTGGTGATCCCACGCCATTAGGTATTCCCCGGGATGATATTTGAGGTACTCCAGGGTGCCGGAGATCGGGTTCCTGTTTACATGCACATCCACAACTGAAAGAAAAATACTGATCTGCGTGGCCTTTCCTTTGATGTAAGTGTTTTCCTCCACCTCTTCCACCAGTAGAACTTTACCATCTGCGGGGGCCAGCACCAGGTTTTCATCACCGGGGACAATACGATCGGGATCACGAAAAAAATTAAGAATGAGTGCCACAAGTCCGAACATCAGCCCGTAGGCGAGGTAAGTAGTCCAATGATCGAGATATGATACCGCCACGCTCACTATTACGGCGAAAACGACGACAATAAAAATTGTGGGATACCCTTCTCTGGCCAGCATGCTCCTACCCAAATTGTCTAATTATATCATTGAACGTAACAAAAATGAACAACGCGATGATCAAAATGAAGCCGATCTGCTGCAATGCCATCCGTACCTTGGCCGAAGGTTCACGCCGGGTAATGCCCTCGTATATCAGGAACATCAGGTGACCGCCGTCCAGCACGGGAATCGGCAGGATATTCATGATGGCCAGTGTTACACTGAGGAACGCGGTAATCTGCCAGAATCCCAGTGCACCGCCGGAATCGGTAGCCTGTTTTGTCACGTTTGCAATAGCAACCGGCCCGCCCAGGTTTTCCCGCACAGAGATGGAACCTGAAAACATCTTGCTGAACCCCTGTATGATACCGTTCAGGGTTTCTCCCGTCCGGTCAAAGCCGTTTTTAATGGAACCGACCAGCCCGTATGTCAGGTGTTCAACCTGGAATATGTCGGTTCCCGATGGAGCGCTGATCCCGATGATATCCTGCTCATTGGGAGTCACGGATAATTCGATCTTCTCCCCATCCCGCAGAACTCTCAGCTGCAGCGGGCCCTCAGCCGATTGAATATGCTGGACGAGCTGCAGCCAGTAGTCCACCGGTTGCCCGTTGACACTGACAATCCGGTCTCCCGCCATTAGGCCTGCAGTATCGGCCGGACTTCCCTCCTGAACCTGGTTTACCTGGCTTGGAAGCGCCAGCATTGGTGTCAAGAATCCCTCCTTGTTGATCCGGTCCAGCAGGCTGTCGGGCACGGGCACAACTGTTTCGCTCCCGTTTCGGAGGACGCTATACTCCAGGTTTTCTTCCAGGAGCTGGCCGGGGGCCACCAGTTCCTGGAAATATTTGACTCTCTGGCCGTTAACTCCCACTATTTTGTCTCCCGTTTGAAACCCCGCCTGCGCTATCACCGATTCTTCCGGGACGTAAATGCCATCAATACTATCAAGCAAAATGTTGGATTCACCATACGAAAAAGCGATACCTGCATAAATCATGACGGCCAACACCATGTTGAAGATCACCCCGGCAGTAATTACAATCATACGCTGCCATACCGGTTTGCTGCGATATTCCCACGGTTTCGGTTCTTCATTTACATGGTCGGTATCCATGCTCTCGTCGATCATTCCCGAAATCTTTACATAGCCTCCCAGGGGAGTCGCACCGATACAGTAGTCGGTTTCGCCTTTTTGTATTCCCCAAATTCGGGGAGGAAACCCCAGTGAAAAACGCTCTACCCGCATACCGAAAAGTTTGGCTGCCAGGAAGTGTCCCAGCTCGTGGAAGAAAACCAGAATCAACAGGGCAAGAGCAAATATGCCAAGTGTAGATAGTAAATCAATAACCCATTCCATGAAGTGTGCCTGTATTTAGATCTTTGATGCCAAATTCCTAGTCGTTTTATCAATTTCCGTCAATGCAGCTACTGATATTGTAATGTCCGACTCTAACGTTTTTAAAGCAGTTTCAATTATTTTTGGAATCTGAATATAAGGAATTTCCTTATCCAGAAAGCGTTGAACAGCTATTTCATTAGCCGCGTTCAGAATCGCCGGTGCTGCCCCTCCCTGCTCAAGCGCCTGTAGTGCAAGCCGTATGCAGGGGAATCGATCGTAATCGACCGGCTCAAAAGTGAGTTCGAACGCCTTTTCCCAGTTTAATCGCGGAACTTCGAGTGGGAGCCGATCCGGGTATGTCAAGGCGTAAAGGATGGGAACTTTCATGTTCGGCGGCCCCAGCTGCGCCTTGCTAGAACCGTCCACAAACGTAATAATCGAGTGAATAACACTCTGTGGGTGAACAACCGCCTCAATTTTATTCAGCGGCAGATCAAACAGCCAGTGGGCCTCGATGATCTCAAGTCCTTTATTCATCATCGTGGCAGAATCGATAGTGATTTTTGAACCCATTGCCCAGTTGGGGTGGTTAAGGGCATCATCCACCGTTATATTTTCCATCTCCTGTCGGCTCCATGTCCGAAAAGGGCCGCCACTGGCTGTAATCAACAGCTTTTCTATCTGTTCACGGGGTTCCCCCACCAGGCACTGGAGCATGGCACTGTGTTCGGAGTCTACCGGTATAAGCTGGTCAGACTTCCCATTTAGCAGGTCGGTGATCAGCTTTCCGCCAACCACCAGAGACTCTTTGTTGGCCAGGGCCACTTTTTTACCCGCTTTCAGCGCGCTAACCGTTGGCCTGAATCCGACGAACCCGACCAGACTGTTTAATACAATATCGGCCTCATCCAGGGCTGCCACCTCTTCCAGTTTATCATTACCGTAGAGGATCTTCGTCTCTCCGTGTTGAACAGCCCCTTCGAGATCACTTCGGAAACTTTCATCACACAGCAGGGCTACAGCCGGACGAAACTCGTTAACCTGTTGAGCCAGGGTCTGCCAGTTGCTGTTACAGGTCAGCGCCACAAGCCGATATTGTTCGGAGTGTTCCCGAACAATATCGAGGGCCTGCATTCCGATGGACCCGGTGGATCCCAGTATTACCAGTGATTTTTGTTCCACGATAAAATTAGCTGGTTAAAAAGCGTTGGAAGATAGAGAAAATGAGCCGGAAATTAGAATGAATTTAATAATTCATCCCTTGCCACGGCATATTCATATATTATGTCGATAGAACAGTATCGAAATATGCCTGACGATTATTATCCGGCATCGCTGAGTTTTACAGAGGCCTGCCCAATAGGCTGGCCACTCATTTGCATTTAACCGGTTTCATACTCCTTCGCTGCCCTGAACATCACGGCGTGCGCCTCCACCGTCTCTTTTAGTGTCGGCGCGTACCCACCGGAGAGCGTCAAAACCAGCGGAATGTCGCGATCCGCCGCCGTCTTTATGACCCTTCGGTCGCGCTCTTCAAGACCTTTCAGCGAGAGCGACAGCCTTCCAAAATGATCGGTTTCAAGGGGATCAATGCCTCCCAGGTAGAATATCAGATCCGGCTCAAAACGCTGAAATATTGTATCCAGTGCATCGCCCAGCTGTTGAAGATAGACCTTGTCACCCGTTTTATCCGGCAATCCGATGTCCAGTGTGGAAGGCGGCTTCAGAAACGGGTAGTTCTTTGCCCCATGTATTGAGAACGTAAACACATCCGGATTGTTACCAAAGATGGAAGCGGTGCCGTTGCCCTGGTGCACGTCACAGTCCAACACCAGAATTTTGCGCGCCCACATGCTTTGCTGTAAGACCTTTATCGCCACGGCGATATCATTGAACACGCAGAAGCCCTCTCCGTGTCCCGGCATGGCGTGGTGCGTCCCGCCCGCCAGGTTGCCGGCCAGTCCATCCTGCAGTGCCATCAACGCGGCATTGATTGTGCCCTGAACAGCCAGGCGGGACCGCCGTGCCAATCCTTCCGACCAGGGCAGCCCCAGCCGCCGCATAGCTTTCTTGTCGATATTTCCCGCCATAATACCCTCTGCGTATTCCTCATCATGGACGGTCAGCAGGTTGGTCATGTCCACCAAACCCGGTTCCACAATTTCGTACTCACCTATGATATTTCGTTCAGTCACAAAGCGGTACAGCCCCTCGAATTTTCCCATCGGAAAGATATGATCATCGGGGATCGGGGCGTTGTAACCAGGAGAATAGCTGACTCTCATGCACGCCTGCTCTTCAAATTAGTCCGAAAGTTGGATAATTGCCATCATGCGCCCGGTGTGCCCGTTCTCCCGGCGGTGAGAATAGAAAAGCTTGGCATCGCCGACGGTGCATCTCTGATCAGCCTGGATGTGAGATCGGTCAAGTCCCTGCCCTACCAGTTGGCTTTGCAGAAAAGCCCTGAGATCAACATGAGGTTTCTCAAAAGAAGAGCGGTCTACGAACCGGGCGGGGAACTGTTCGGCCACCTCTTCCCCCACCTCAAAATGCTCCTGGCAGATGCAGGGGCCTATCCACGCCCTGATGTCAGAAGGGGTGCAGCCCTGTTCCCGCATCACCTGTAATCCATTCGGCAATATATCTCCCGCCGCCCCGCGCCAGCCCGCATGAAGCGCCGCCACAACATTCATCACCGGGTCTGCCAGTAATACGGCCGCGCAGTCCGCTACCTGTATACCAAGGGCCAGCCCGGGAATCCGCGTCACCAGTCCATCGGTTTCGGGAAAAACGCCACCGCTGTTTACAACCCTCACCCGCGTTCCATGCACCTGTTCTGCAAAGGCCGTCCAGTCTGGCTCCTGGCCAAGGGCTTTAAAAAGCAGATCCCGGTTGGCAACCACCTGTTCCCGGCTGGCATCTGTATTAAAACCGAGGTTCAGCCCCGGCACGTCGGCCGAACTGTTTACAAGCTCGGCATTCTTCTGCGTAAACCAGGCATTAATTCCTGTTTCATCATTTAGAATGGAAGGTTCGACAAGCTTCAGGTTATTCGTATAAATACTCATTGAGCTTTTCTTTTATGATTTCTGTCGGGAACGGTTTGCCGGTCCAAATCTTGAAAGATTCACTACCTTGATGGATCAGCATATCGAGACCACCGATTGTAGTGGCCCCTGCCTGTTCGGCCTGCTGCAGAAACCGGGTTTTATTGGGTTTATAAACGATATCATAACAGATTTTACCTGACAGAAATTCTCTCTCGCTGTCTCGTACGGGCGACGCGTCGATGTTCGGTTCCATTCCAAGCGGCGTGGTATTGACGATCAAGCTCGCCTCATCGCTGTAAGCCGACCATTCCCCGTAGCCGACCACCCTCACTCCGGAATACTGTGCAAAAGCGCTGTTGCGGGCGGGACTGCGCGAAACCAGTATAAGCTCCTCGACCCCGGTTTTCACCAGCGCAGCTACAATCGCTTTTGAAGCTCCCCCGGTTCCAAAAATGACCGCCCTTGTACCGGCCAGCTCATCCTCCATCGGCTCAAGGGGTTTCAGAAAGCCGTAAAGATCGGTATTGGTAGCAACCAGCCGGTAATCTCGTTTAAAGATGGTATTAATAGCGCCGATATCCCTTGCCAGCGGTTCCACTTCATCTACATAGTCCATGAACATCTCTTTGTAGGGAACGGTAATATTCGTCCCGTGAAACCGGTTGCTGTTAAAATGGGCTGCAATGCCGTTAAATTCGGAAGGATCCAGGTCGACAGCAAAATATCGCAGGTCCATGCCGTAGTGATCTGCAGCGGTATTATGCATCAGCGGAGAAAGACTTTGCGAGACAGGGTGCCCGAGCAGCAGCAAATGAGGCTGGTTGGAATTGGTCGAGTTTTTAAATTCGGAAAATCTCAAACTTTTCGTGGTTTCTTTAAACAAAAAATGCGTGCCGTAAAGCACGCATTTTTTTATAATATGTCAAGGCTTACCTTAGACTGTAACCTCGTCCTCCTCAGCTTCAGCCTCCTCCTCTTCGGCTTCAATTTCTGCCAAAGTCGCATCGGCTTTTTCTTTATACTTGTTACTTTCGGCTTCTGATTTAAAACGATCCAGGTCTTTTTTCAACTGGGCCGGAAGAGCTTGAATAAATGCAGCCAAGTCCTCTTCAGGCTCACCATAGAAGGTCCGATAATCCAGGCTGAAGTCAACACGAGTACGCTCTCCGTTGTCAAGCGGAGTAAACCGAATAGTACCGGTTTGATTCAAATTGCCGTTGATGGTTATCCAGGCAAACCGCGTATTGCGAAGATTGTCAATAATATTGGTTGTCCATTGAAACTCTTCGCCACCTATTTGAGTTGCAAATTCAAACGTTTGAGAGTTAACTTTATTAACTTTATCTATTCGTTCTAACAGGTGAGGAAAGTAGAGCGGATCGCTTAGATATTCATAAACTTTGGCTAGAGGTAAATCTACTTCAATTCTTTCGTGCGCCATAGTAATTCTTTCTTCGAAATTGAAAGGTTAGCATTTGAATGATGACTAATTAAGTCACTTCGTAGGAAGCACCCACAATGCAATAAATTTAAGCATTTTTTGCTTCATCAGCAATTTATTTACGATTTGAACCCCTGAAAAATACTTAAAAAAATCAACCCCCTATTCGTGAAGCTTTATCCCCGTTTATTTACCGTTCTGTTCAGTTTTGGCATTTTCTATTTATTTGGTTTCTCTTCAGAAAGTTATGCTCAAACCAAATTCACCGGATTTATCCGCAACTACAATGCTGTGCAAACGGTGCCCGACCATAATATCCTGGTGGGACGTAACCGGTTCAGGCTTAACTTGCGTCATTCGCTTTCTGCCGGACAGATTGTGGTCTCCAACGATGTTCAGAATTATTATCATCGATCTGTCGACTCATTATCATACCGCTTACGGGAGGCCTATGTTGAACTCTTTTTCAAAAAAAGCGATCTGCGCCTGGGGCGACAGATCATAGCGTGGGGCCGTACGGATGGGGCGTTTGTTACCGACCTGGTATCACCGGCAGATTTGTCGGAATTTTTAACGCGTAGTTTTTCCGATATCCGCACAGGAGTAGATGCTTTGACATACTACAGGTATTTTGGCAGTGACTACCTGCAGCTGGTCGTCAATCCGGTGTTTAGTCCCAATAAGACTCCTGAACCGGGAGACCGGTGGTTCCCGAGAACCTTTTTCGATGGAGATCTGCCCGTTCAATTTCAACAATTTCGCCGAGAGCCCGCCCTAAAAAACGCTCAGGCGGCCGGCAGGCTGGCGATGCGCTCCAACCTGCACTATGATCTCGACCTGGGAATTCTCTACTGGCATTATCCCAATCCCGGGTACTACAAAACGTTCCAGGCGGAGCCCGGTACTCACGGAAATCTGCATCTTCAGGAACATTTTACGCAAAGCCTGGTTTTTTTCTATTCCGGCGTCGTGCAGCTGGGCAATCGATTATTATTTAAATCCGAATCCTCGTTCTATACGCACCGCTCGTTCGATTACCTTCCTGAGGACCTGCAGGAAATCAATTATGAAAATCCAAGTCCCGGCGAACAATTACGCCTGAAAGAGGCGTTCAGCCGCAATGATGACGGATTCCTGGCAGACCAACCCTGGCTGATCGGCATGGCGGGCCTGGAATATGAGACCGGGGGATGGACCATCGGCACGCAGGTTATCAGTGAGTTTATCTTTGGTCATGACGATGAGCTTTTGCAAAAGCAACACTACCGCTACGCCACCCTGCTGCTGCAGCGCAGTTTTATGAGAGATAAGCTGGAGTTCCGGGGTTTCGGTCGCTATAATATCGACGGGCGGGATTTCTGGGTCAACCCGGAAATAACCTATTCCGGAATTGACAGCTTCGAAGCCTCCCTTGGCACTCATCTCTTCGGCGGACCTGAACCAGAGCCTTTTTACGGGCATCTTTCTTTTGAAAACTATTCTTCAAACAGCTTCGGGTACCTTCAGGTTACGGCCTATTTCTAGCCCGCATTTCTCACAAGTATTTTGGATAAATTCCTATAACTTTATGGGTTACAATAACTTATACCATTTTTACTGCCAAATCAGCATTACAGTCTGTAATAGGCTGCGAAATTGGCCTTTCAGCTGCGTTGAGGACAAATTTCTTGGTAAAAAATCCCGGGCTAGTGTATTCATTGGCTGATTAGGGTAACAGGTATTTGTGGAATACGGATATTTTTCGGCTTTATACCCGATATTCCAACCGGGACAGGTGTTGAAGCCGTTGATTTTTGGGATGATAATTCTTTAATATTTAATGATCATAAACCATGACTCAATCTCTGTCAATTCTACGTTTTTTGCCGGCACGTGCTATCTCCTGATCTTGGTCAACTGAAATATACCGAAGACCTGCTTTTAAACTCCAACATCATATAACGTGAGCGATAAACTGATACTCCGGCAGGCTCCCCTTTTCCCAGGTATATCCCTGTTTTCCATCCGTTTTGAACCAGCAAAAAATATCGTGGTTCGGATACTTCTTGCCGTGGTATTTTTTATGCTTGCCCTTGGCAGCGCCACAGCGCAGACCGCTTCCGTACGGGGGCTGATCAACGACGCCCAGAGCGGACAACCGCTGGAGGGCGCAAATGTCGTCTTGCAACTGACAGACACCCGGCAGGTCAAAGGGCGGGCAACCGACGCCAACGGGTTTTACCAGATCAGCAATATAACACCCGGGAATTATGTCTTGCGTATTAGCTACGTAGGCTACATGCCGTACCAGGATACCCTCACCATTAAACGCGATCAAAATCTTACATTCAGCATCTCCCTGCGGCCAGACAGCGAACGGCTGGATGAACTGGTTGTGGCGTCCGGGGGGGCGGCCCGACTGGAAGGAGGACGACAGAAAGTATCAGCCACAGATCTGAGCAGAGTGCCCACTCCTGCCGGCGGAGGAGACCTGGCCAGCTACCTCCAGACGCTTCCGGGCGTGGTGACAGCCGGTGACCGGGGAGGACAACTCCATATCCGGGGCGGAACACCCTCCCAAAACATGGTGCTTGTAGACGGTACGATGATCTACCAGCCGTTCCACATCCTTGGATTTTTCTCCACTTTTCCGGAAGAGCTGGTCGCCTCGGCCGACTTTTATGCGGGTGGTTTCGGCCCCCGGTACACCAGCCGAATCTCGTCAGTCCTCGATATTGCGATGAAAGATGGTAACAGAAATGAAGCCGAAGGCACCGCTTCCGCAAGTCCTTTTCTCGGAGAAGTGGTAGTTGAGGGGCCCCTTTCAGAAGGGAAATCATCCTGGATCGGATCAGTTCGCCGTTCATTGATAGAGCAGACAAGCCCCTGGTGGCCGGGAGGTTCCCAGCCGCTGCATTTCGAAAGCCAGTATCTGAAAACGAGTTTCTTTGGCAACAACAATTCGCGGTGTTCTGTCACAGGTGTCCGAACCTATGACCGCGGCCGCCTTGACGAGCAGGAGAATGATGTCATCAGGTGGAAAAACCTGGTGGCCGGCGGACGCTGTGTGGCCCTTCCGGAAGGATCTGACCTGCTGTTCGATATCAACGCCGGACTTTCTTACGTATCCAGCGCAGCAGGTGGCAGCGAAAACCCGGAGCGAACTTCACGGGCCACAAGGGTAAACCTGGACGTAAACCTGAGTCGCTACTTTGATCAAATTCGGGTTGATTACGGCATGTTTTTTCGCACCACTACGTTCAATTACGAGATGAGTGAGCTATTCGGAGGACCTCAATCAGATTTCAACCACCTGGCCAGTTCCGGTGCCTATGCCAAGGCCACCATTCCCGTCGGCAGCCGGGTTATGATTCAACCGGGAAGTGCAGTCACCATTTATCGCAACTCATTTCCCGTCAGCATTGAACCCCGGCTTCGGCTCTCATGGCAGCCGCGGGGGCTTGAACGCGAAACATTGCATTTGGCAGGCGGAATATATCGGCAGCCGGTTACCGGCATCAGCGACAAGCGGGATGCGGGATCAGTTTTTAAAACATGGATGCCGGTCCCAACAGGAGGAGCTGAAATGGAAGCTTGGCATGGACTGCTGGGCTGGCAGCAATCGGTCCGGACGGGGTTAGAGTGGTCGATAGAAAGCTACTATAAGCGTTTGCAAAACCTGTCGGTGCCCACCCGAAATTCCACCACCCGCTTTACCACCGACCTTGTTCCCGCTGAAGGATATGTGCTGGGCGGCGATATTCGCCTGGAGTATCAGTCCGGCCTGTTTTACGGGTTACTTGGGTATGGTTACAGCTGGACTGAATATGAAACCCGGGCTGGAAACGTAAGCGACTGGGCGGGGGATTCCGACAGACGATTTCACCCACCCCACGACCAGCGGCACCAGGTCAACTTCCTGGCCAGCCTGGAACACGGAGGATATACCGTGGGACTACGCTGGCAACTGGGGACCGGTTTTCCCTTCATACAGCCACAAGGTTTTTTTGAAGCCCTCCCGTTTTCAGAACATCTGCCTATTACGCGGCAGGATCCCGGTACCCAGCGCGTGATCACCCAAAGGGGACGTTTGCCCGTCACCCACCGGATGGATATATCGGCGGAACGGAGCCTTGCGCTGTCCTCCGGCCGCCTGAATATTCAGGTGGGCGCCATCAATTTATATGACCAGGAAAACCTGTTTTACTATGATGTATACAACAACCGGGGCGTCGACCAGCTGTCGTTTACCCCCTACTTTTCAATAAAATACGAACCCGGCTCACTGGATTTTTGACCTGCATACAATGTTGCAATTGATGATCCAAAATAAAAAACGCCATCAACCTTTTAGTTTATACCCGTTTATTCTGGTTTTGGTATTTGCCACTTCAGGTTTCATGAGCTGCGACCCGGCCTTCAACCCAGTGAGCGATGACGATGAATATATTTTTGCGATTCAGGGATACCTGGATGCTTCTGCGGATACCCAGTGGGTTCGGGTGATGCCGATACGAAAGTCGGTCGATCTCAAACGGGATGCCCCTGCAACTGTTGTTCTCGAACATCCGGAAAGCGGCCAGTCTGCGGTTATGAAGGACTCGCTGTTTGAATTTGTATATACTCACGCGGTAAACTACTGGTCGACGATGAATATTAAAGCGGGAGAAACGTACCGGCTTACTGCAGAACGTTCAGATGGAGCCACCAGCAGTGCAACCGTGACGCTCCCGGAGGATTTTCCAACACCCGTAGTTCAGATGGGGCGTTCAGGATTCGACTATGTGTATATCAACGGGATAAAAAAGCTGGCTGACGTGCATACCCGCTTCCATACCGAATCGGGAAAAATCGTCGTCGTTCCTCACATCCGCGATACTGTAAGCCGCAGATCGGACGACTATGTGGTGGCTATAGACCCGGCAGAAGACCTGGCCGCTTTGGGTGAGCATAATACTGATGGCTACACCCGAAAAGAGATCTTTGTAGCGGCCGGTGGACCGAACTGGCCACCGATGGGATCAATTGATGAAGACCTGATCTCCATGCCTGAAGGCGTTTCAAACGTTACCAGCGGAGCGGGATATCTGGCCGGCATTGTTAGCAAGATCCTGCCTTACAGGTGCTGCTTCGACGAAAACGGGGACCACGCTCCCTGCCCTCTTGAGTAATTCCACTGCAATTTGGTAGATTTCTATGCCACTGTCCAATCGGTTGCATTACATCCCCCTCCCTGTTGAAAGCTTCAACATAACCTGGATTTTGCGGGGCTATACCAGGGCCAATATAGAACTAGACCTCTTCATACTAATAACGCGTTTAGGGGTTAGGATTTTAACAATTTTAAACTAAGAAAGGCCATGCAAACGCTTGATATTCAATATCTTAGGGATGTTAATTCTCAC
>NZ_JBINJF010000109.1:0-571 GCF_043951865.1 Halalkalibaculum sp. DA3122 | reverse complement strand
GTCCCTTTTGGCTTGACCCAAAAGGAACCAAAAACTCAAGGCAGAGAATGGGCCAAACGCTCCGGCCTCAGCAGGCGTGGATGTTGATGGTCCGTCACGCCGGCTGCCCGCTATCAAAACCTTCACCGGTGCAACATCCACCCCCGCCTGCTTCGGCCTCCGCACCCCATTCAAGGCCTGGAAAGACCAGGTTGTATATTTTGTAGCTCGCTCCCTCGTCAGACAGAAATTCTTCCGGTATCGGAACAATTGCTTGACACGTTCATACGATCTCCCCTTCGAAATTCATCATTTTTAATTCTTCATTCATAATTCCCACCGCCTTCCGGCCTTGGATTTATGAGCCGCCCGGGACAAGCGCAGCGGCGGCGCGGGTTAGTTATTTGTTATCGGTTATTAGTATTGGATTGTTGACAATATGGTAGCAAGCACCCCCGGGGTCTGGGGAATGGCGGCACGCAAAAGGGGAGAGGCGACCGGCGCTTGAAAGCAACCGGCCGGGAACGAGCTGGTAAGGGGAACATCTACCATTCCCCAGCGGCTTTTTTGGTTCGTTTTTTGGCCGTACAAA
>NZ_JBINJF010000108.1:0-572 GCF_043951865.1 Halalkalibaculum sp. DA3122 | reverse complement strand
ATTATGCCAGACAACCAAGTAAACATAGCGATTATCGGGCTGGGTTTCGGTGCGGAGTTCATCCCGATCTACCAGAAGCACCCGCAGGCGAACATGTATGCGATCTGCCAGCGAACGGAAGCCGACCTCAACGAGGTGGGCGATGCGTTTGACATTCCGGACGCCCAGCGCTACAGCTCCTATGAGGAGTTGCTGGCCGATCCGGCCATCGACGGGGTCCACATCAACACCCCGATCCAGCTGCACGCCGAGCACACCCTGGCGGCCCTGCGGGCCGGCAAGCACGTGGCCTGCACGGTGCCGATGGCCACCTCGGTGGAAGACTGCAAGGAGATTGTGGAGACCGTCGAGCAGACCGGGCTGATCTACACCATGGCCGAGACGGTGGTCTACAGCCGGGAGTACCTGTTTGTAAAGGAATTGTATGAGAAAGGTGAGCTGGGGCGGATCCAGTACCTGCAGGCCTCCCACCCGCAGGATATGGAGGGCTGGCCCGAATACTGGCAGTACATGAAGCCGATGCACTACGCCACCCACGTGGTGAGCCCGGTGCTGGGGCTGACCGACGCCGA
>NZ_JBINJF010000107.1:0-616 GCF_043951865.1 Halalkalibaculum sp. DA3122 | reverse complement strand
AATCACCCTAATCATGGTTCAGATTGTTAGTTGTGATAATCTGGCAAAGTATGAGGAGAGTCTGATTTCTGTTTGTCATTCCCTGCCGAGTCAGTACAGGGGTTGAGGTGCACTTTAGTATAGCATCTTGTCTTTTTTTAATTTCTTCTTCCTGAAATTAAACTTAATCGCCAATCGTGATCTCCTATTCGATATTCGCGCCCGGGACCGCTGGTCTTTTAGTAGCAAAGAGCCATTTAAACCGTGATTTCGGGGATTAATGTGATGAACCGTGATCGGCAGCGAAAAAATCATAGTCCATCCTACCAATCACCGTAATCGTGGTTCAGACTGTTAGTTGTGATAATCTGGCAAAGTATGAGGAGAGTCTGATTTCTGTTTGTCATTCCTCTGCCGAGTCAGTGCAGGGGTTGAGGTGCACTTTCGTATAGCATCTTGTCTTTTTTTTTATTTCTTCTTCCTAGAATTAAACTTAATCGCCTGGTCTTTTAGTAGCAAAGAGCCATTTAAACCGTGATTTTGGGGATTAATGTGATGAACCGTGATGGGCAACGAAAAAATCAAAGTCCATCCTACCAATCACCCTAATCATGGTTCAGATTGTTAGTTGTGATAA
>NZ_JBINJF010000106.1:0-632 GCF_043951865.1 Halalkalibaculum sp. DA3122 | reverse complement strand
ACCAGCAGTACTGCAGCTATTCGCAACAGCATGCCCAGCGGGTTTGCTCTCCTTCTATCCAACTGCCTGGGAACCGGTCCATACTCAAATTTATCGGTCTTTTTCTCCCTTTTGATCTGCTCGCTGATCGTATCCCAGGCACGCCTCTTGTTTCCCATCTTCAACACGTTTCCCGAAATGTCCCACAGGTTTTGCACCTCTTCCAGCTCCTCCTCGCGAGCGGGATCTTCATCAAGCCACTCATTAACGAACTTTTCATCTTCCCGGGAGTACTCGCCGGTTACATATCGTTTTATCTGTTCGGGATGTATCTCACGTAAACCCACGGTAATCTGATATTAAGGCGAATATTATCATTATTTTTCCTGCGTTCTTACTACAATGACAACTATACCTGTGGTTACCGTGACAGCTGCCTGGAAAAAATTTCTTTGATAAATGTGTTTATCATTCGTCACCCGCAGGGAATGGGGAATAATGTGGCTATTTCGGTCATATAGTGCCACTCATTTCGGGCCATATAGTGCCACTTTCCAACAGCGATATTAGCGGTTAACGGTCATTGGGTCAAGCGTTGTTTTTTGCGAAGCGATTCGCCTTTGAGTTCCAACCGATGAGAAGAGTACACCACC
>NZ_JBINJF010000105.1:0-640 GCF_043951865.1 Halalkalibaculum sp. DA3122 | reverse complement strand
TGGACACTGGCTTTGGTCAGATCCATGCTCTGATAGACCCCGTCCAAACTCACTACCAAATGCAGCTTGTAGCCGATATAATACTGGTCGGTGATTGCACTGTAACCTTTATCGGGAGCGCTATGGAAATGTTCTCGACAGACCGCTGTGGAGTGTTCACGGGCAATATGGGCCACAGGTACAGGGATGCTGTCCACCATGTAGGTGTCCTCATAGGGACATATGTGGCGTCCCCACAGGCGGGCCAGTTTTTCGATCCAGCCGGCCAGTCGCCTGCGGCGGCGGTTATAGCAGCTCAGATGAGGCAAGGTGGAAAAATCATGGGAGTAATCGGCTTGCAGCTTACTCCAAAACCAGTGTTCGCTATCAATACCCAGGGCCTCTTGCAACAGGGCCAGACTAATAATGTGGGCATCTGGCATGCGGGGTTTATTCGGATAAAATTGCACATTCAGATCAGAATTAAGGAAATCCGCCAAGGTTTCATTGACGATGGGCAGAATTTTATCGAAATTGGTTTTCAGGTCATGCATACGCAGGGTGTTTTTGTGAGAATTAACATCCCTAAGATATTGAATATCAAGCGTTTGCATGGCCTTTCTTAGTTTAAAATTGTTAAAATCCTAACCCCTAAACGCGT
>NZ_JBINJF010000104.1:0-649 GCF_043951865.1 Halalkalibaculum sp. DA3122 | reverse complement strand
CGGCTCCCAGCCGGACAAGCCAGCCGTTGATCAGCGGGATCTCCGCATGACGATACCATCCGGTGCCTGAGAAGACCAGCACACGCAGGGAATCCTCTTCCAGGTGGGCCGGGCCGGGCGCCGGGTGCGTATGGGCATTGGCCGTTTCAGTGGACGCTGCCAGCAGCAGGAGCGCAGCAGCAAGCACAAGAGGGAGTGGGTCTCTTGGGATCATGGAATCAGTGAGTAATCTGTGGTTATCGTGTTATCGATGCTGCCGCGACCGTTACCCGTGGGCCTTCAGCCAGTCGCGCACGCGGGGGTTGAAGTCCTCGAGGTTCTCCCAGTGGAAGGCGTGCCCGGAGTCCGGGTACAGGTGCAGGGTGCTGTTCGGCAGGGCCTCGGCCACCTCGCGGGCCATCCAGGGCGGGGTGAAGGTGTCCTGCTGGCCCCCGATCACCAGGCAGGGCTGGGTAATGTTGGAAAGCTCATCCAACGCATGGTGGGTGATGCAGGCCTCGGCCTGTCCCTCCAGCCCGTGCAGGGGTTGCGGGCGCTGCTCGCGGGCCGCCTCCTGTTGGCCTTCCAGCAGGCCCTGGTACTGCTCCTCCTCATCCCAGGTGGTCTTGTCGAAGATCAGCAGCTGGATAAACCGGGTGAAATCTTCCGG
>NZ_JBINJF010000103.1:0-667 GCF_043951865.1 Halalkalibaculum sp. DA3122 | reverse complement strand
CCATTTTGGGCGGCCAGGCTGGTGGAAACGGCCACGACCAGCGGTACCGCCAGCCCCAGTGCATGCGGGCAGGCGATCACCATCACCGTAACGGTGCGTTCCAGGGCGAATACAAAGTCTTCGGTCGTAAAGAACGTCCAGGCAAAAAACGTAAGCGCACCGGCCCCTAATGCAATCATGGTCAGCCAGAATGCGGCGCGATTGGCCAGATCCTGGGTGCGTGATTTGCTTTCCTGGGCCTGTCGTACAAGATCAATGACCTGGGAGAGAAAGGAGTCTTTCCCCGTCCGGTTAACTTCAACAGTCAGCGACCCCTCTCCATTGATGGAACCCCCGATCACTTCGTCATCCGGCTGCTTGGATACCGGCTTGGATTCGCCGGTCATCAGGGATTCGTTGACTGAGCTTTTCCCTTCCAGGACCAAGCCGTCGGCGGGAATTTTTTCCCCGGGTTTGACCAGTACCTTAAATCCTTTTTGAAGCTCTTCAAGCGGGACATCTTTTGTAGAGCCATCCTCTTGGACAACATGAGCCTCCGACGGCATCAACTTGGCCAGCTCTTCCAACGCCCTGGAGGCGCTCATCACCGATTTCATCTCGATGTAATGGCCGATCAGCATGATATCCACCAGCGTGGCCAGCTCCCAGAAGAAAACTTGTCCTTCTA
>NZ_JBINJF010000102.1:0-667 GCF_043951865.1 Halalkalibaculum sp. DA3122 | reverse complement strand
TAGAAGGACAAGTTTTCTTCTGGGAGCTGGCCACGCTGGTGGATATCATGCTGATCGGCCATTACATCGAGATGAAATCGGTGATGAGCGCCTCCCGTGCTCTGGAAGAGCTGGCCAAACTGATGCCGTCTGAGGCTCACGTTGTTCAGGAAGACGGATCGACGAAAGATGTACCACTTGAAGAGTTGCAAAAAGGATATAAAGTGCTGGTCAAACCCGGGGAAAAGATTCCGGCTGACGGACTAGTAATTGACGGCAAGTCTTCGGTTAATGAATCACTGATGACGGGAGAATCAAAGCCCGTGTCCAAACAAAAAGACGATGAAGTAATCGGGGGATCCATCAATGGAGAGGGATCGCTGACTATTGAAGTTAACCGGACGGGTGAAGACTCCTTTCTCTCCCAGGTCATTGACCTTGTTCGACAGGCACAAGAAAGCAAGTCCCGAACACAGGACTTGGCAAATCGCGCCGCATTTTGGTTGACCATCATTGCGTTAGGTGCCGGTGCGCTTACCTTCTTTGCGTGGACCTTCTTTACTACTGAAGATTTTGTATTCGCCTTGGAGCGAACCGTTACGGTGATGGTGATCGCCTGCCCGCATGCACTGGGGCTGGCGGTACCGCTGGTCGTGGCCGTTTCCACCAGCCTGGCCGCCCAAAATGG
>NZ_JBINJF010000101.1:0-707 GCF_043951865.1 Halalkalibaculum sp. DA3122 | reverse complement strand
GGGGGCTCGCAATCAGATTAGGGTACAAAAACGAGTGGAAGAGACTCTAAAGGTGACTTATGTTCCCTCTTAATATGTTTACCGGACAACAGTGAAATGGTCCTTTTTTTAATAAATCAATTTCTCCCTCATTTTCTAAAAATTCAGTTAAAGGTTCGGCTAATTTTAGCCTAACAATATTTAACCTATCAATCTGTTCTTTATCTAATTTTTTATGCAATAAAAAATAATAAAGAAGATCTTCTAACTCTTGCCTGCACTCCTGCCATATTTTTATCTTTTCTTTAACTGTAGTACTTGATTCTAAAGTTTCAAAATTTTCTGTGTTTTTAATTTTTTTTGGATATTTAAATTCTATTTTATCGAATATATCATCTCTGTTTACCCATCCAGTATTATTTTTTCTATAGTTATCCTGAAAAGTTAATAAGGATAATATTTTTATAATTTTATCTTGGTATTTTTCTTTAAACTTTAAGCTTTTCATACTTTAATGATTTTTAATGTTGAAAAAATGAATATTCAAATTATTAGAACTTAATATGTTGCATAAGTTGAGGTTCCATTTTCTTAGCCTGTTCTAGTTTACTTAGAATCTCCTTATACCTTTTAGTTGAACTTGCTACATTTTGGTGGACACCCAGTTAAGCCATAGATTGTTGCCGAAATTTATGACAAACACTAGTTATGGCAAACCAAAAAAGACG
>NZ_JBINJF010000100.1:0-717 GCF_043951865.1 Halalkalibaculum sp. DA3122 | reverse complement strand
GCCGTTTCGATGGAAGCGCGATACAGTTTAAACGACAGTACGCTTCACTTCTTTATTGAGCCGCAAAAAGTCAATCATTTTAAACAATAACAGGTAACTACGGGATAGTACTATGTTTAATAAATACAGTATAGGGATACTTGTTCTTTTCATCGTGCTGGGATGGTCTTCTGCCGCCGGGGGACAAGTTCTGGTGGATAATTTTGCAAATGAAAACCAACACAATTTGGGGCAATCCAGCTCTCAAGAGCTTCTTCAAACGAAGATATCATTGAGTGTCAACAATCTGTCCTTGAAAAATGTATTACATAAAGTTCAGCGAAAAAGCGGTGTCCATCTTTTTTATACCCGGGACATGCTACAGGGGAATCCAAAGGTTTCCCTCCAATTTGAAGAAGAAAGCCTTGGAAAAATACTTGACCGATTACTAAAACCACAAGGGCTGGACTATTGGGCGACGGGCAGGTATATCATCCTTCAGAAAAAGCAGCGGACTCCAATTCTGGAAACTGTTAGTGGGCAAGTTACCGATGCATCCTCAGGAGACCCGTTGCCCGGGGTTAATGTGGTGATTAAGGGGACGACACAGGGAACAGCTACAGGTTCTGATGGAGAGTATGAGCTGCCAGTTAATAGTCTTCAAGATACGCTTGTGTTTTCGTTCATTGGTTATCAAACACGGGAAGTTCCAATCAATGGGAGAACACAAATTGACGC